>CACZQQ010000067.1 GCA_902783355.1 uncultured bacterium | reverse complement strand
CGAAAATGGCAACCTCCTCTCCACGTTGGACTTCCATGTCTTCGACAATTGGGTGGACGCCAATCCGGATGTGGCGGTCTACGGCGTCGTGGCCATCGGCATGAACTGGAGCAACGCCAAATTCGGCGACAAGAAGCTGGAGCCAGGCACGAAGGCCTTCGACCGCGCGGTGGCAGCGTGGGCGGCCGCGTGGAACGACCACATCAAAACGAAGGGACTTGAGGGCCGCTTCTTCATGCAGCTCTTCGACGAGCCGGGCCTCAACCCCGCCCACGACCTCGTCGGGCTGTACCGCCTGATGCAGCAGTGGCACACGCCCTTCCACAAGGCGGCACCCGCCATCCCGCTCTTCATCGACCCCTGCGGCACCTATCCCCCCGAATGCAACGCCTACTTGACCAACGGCGAAATCGTCTGCCCCGAGGCGGAACTGCTGCACGGCGACGGCGCGCAGGCGCGCCTGGCGGCCTTCGAGGAGCTGCGCAGGCAGGGCCATCCGCTCCATGTCTACTCCTGCTCCTACGGCCCCTTCATGGGCGAGCCGGGCGCCTTCCGCAACCAGGCGTGGATGGCCTTCCGCATCGGCGGCACCGCCTCCGGCTTCTGGGGCAGCACCGCCACCGACAACCGCGCCGCCTTCAACCGCTACATCCACCAGACCAACTACTTCTGCCCCTACCTGCTGGACGGCGACGGACTCCATCTGACAAAGCACGCCTGCGCCCAGCGGGACGGCGTGCAGGACTTTGAATATCTCGTTCTTTGCAAGAGACTTCTGGACGAGAAGGAGGCGGCGGGCGTGGATGTCGGCGAATGGCGGCGGCACTTCCTCGCGGAAATCGAAGCCGTCGCGGGCACGCGCAGCCAATTCGCCAACGCCGGCACGGGCATGGCCGCCAGGGCCGAGGCCGCCCGCCGCAAAGTCATTGAGCTCATCAAGGCATTGGAGGACAACAAGAAATGAGCGCCCTTGACATCGACATCTCCGCAGCCCGTCTGCACGCGCAGGCGGAGGACATCTGGCAGGGCCTCTGGGAGCGTCTCTACTGCCCGAAGACGAAACTCATCTACGACTACGTCACAGGCGACGCCCAAAACTACTGGAATTGCCTGCCGACGCCCGAAGAGGTCGCGCGCCAGTATCCGAACCCGTGCGGCTGGGGCACCGGCATGGAGGATTCCGTCATCAACGGCGGCGCCATGCTCTCCGTCCTCTGCGACCGCTATGCAGTCACGCAAGAGATTGAATTGCAACGCCTTGCGCGTGACATTGCGGACGGCCTCTACGCCTGCGCCATGTCCCACGGCACGCCTGGCTTCGTCGCGCGAAGCCTCTGCCCCGCCGACGGCAAGTCCGTCTACAAGAACAGTTCGCGCGACCAGTACACGCATCTTGTGCACGGCTTCTGGAAGCTGTACCATTCGCCGCTGGCGGACGAGGGCATGAAGGCGCGCATCGCGGAGGCGCTCGTGGCGGTCGCGCGCTTCACGGAACGCTCCGTCACGCCCGAAAACAACTACTGCCTTCTGATGCTGGACGGCAGGCCCGCGCCGCAGGTCTGCCAGATGTGGGCCGCGAAGCGGGAGGACATCTGCCCGCACGAGGCGGCGCGCCTCCCCATGATCTACGCCGCCGCCTACGATGTCTCCGGAGACGCACATTTCAAGGCGGCGTGCGAACAGTACCTCACGGAGGCGCTGGAACTCTCCTGCGCGCTGTGGCCATGGCCCTACCTCGCCTACGCGCTCTTCCAGATGGCCTGCTCGCTGGAGGTGCTGCGCGCCGTCTATCCCGACGGCGAGGCCAACCTCCTGTGCCGCCGCGCCCTCGGCGACGCCGCGGAGCGCGTCCAGTACAGCGCCATGAAGTCGGCGGGCGAATATCTTGTGGAGCACGAGGAGCAGACGCGCTTCCCCGACTGGCGCACGCGTGAATTGCAGGACAACTACGGCTACCTCGTGCCGCGTTTCGACTGGAAGCAGACTTCGCGCGAGGCGGGCGAGGCGGCCCTCGTCCAGATGATGGCGCCCGATTTCGCCTTCTCGCCCCTCCAGCAGACCCTCTTCAGGCGCGCCCTCGGCGGCCGCTCCTTCAAGTCCTACGGCGAATACGGCCCCCTCTACCTCATGGCCGCCTACTGGCGCATGCGCCGCCTCGGCCTGCTTTAGCGCAATCCATTCAAGTCCACAAATTACACAACACGCAAAAGTCCTTTTACAACCGCTTCCGTGTATTTTGTGTATTTTGTGTATTTTGTGGACAGAAATCCCATGAAAGTCCATCTCGTCCATCATACGCATTTTGACATCGGTTTCACCGACCAGCCGGAGGAGGTCGTCCGCCAGCAGTTGCTCTATCTGGACCAGGCGCTGCGCCTCTGCGAAGGCGATTCCGCCTACCGCTGGACCATCGAAAGCGGCCGCCTCCTGCGCGAATGGCTGGCCAGCCGGCCGCAGAGCCTCCGCGAACGGCTGCTTGCGCTGCTGCGTGAGGGCCGCATGGAACTGGCGGCCCTCGACATGCAGATCCTGACGGAGACGGCGACCTTCTCCGAACTGGTCGCCAACACGCGCAGCTGCACGCAATTGGGCCGCGAATACGGCTTCCCCGTCAAGACCGCCATCTTGGACGACATCGGCGGCCTCGCGGGCGAGATGCCGACCGCGCTCAACGACTGCGGCGTACAGTACCTTATATTAGGGACAAGCAGCTGCCAGACGGAGGTGCCGTGGGCCGACCTGCCCTACCTCTTCTGGCTGCGCTCCCGCGCGGGCGGCCGCCTGCTCGTCTGGAACCTCGGCTGCGACAGGCAGGAGCCCTCCACCGATTCCAAGCTGCCCTACGCAGGCTATGGCGAAGGCGCCATGTATCTCGGCTATCATGCTTTCCCTGAATATCTTGGCGAATTGGACATCGGCGTCTTCTGCTGTCTGGCGGGCGAAGAGCGCGAGGCCCCCATGAGCACGCGGCAGGCCTTCGGCCTTCTGGAGGAGCGCCTGAAACGCAACGGCTACCCCTACGACGAAATCCTCCTCCAATACGGCGGCGACAACCGCCCGCCGGCCGCCCATCTGCCCCAACTGGTGGCCGCCCTCAACGCCAGCGGCGACTTCCCGCAAATCACCTTGGGAACCGCCACGGGCTTCTTTGAGCGCATGGAGGAAAAGCACGGCGCGGAAATTCCTGAACTGGAAGGACTTTTCACGGACCCGTGGAATCTGCGCATCAACGCCGTCCCCTCCGTCCTCAAGACCGCCCGCGCCACCCAGCGGCTGGACGAGGCCCTGCGGCTGACGGGCTGCCACGACGAGCAGGTCCGCGAAGACCTCCTGCTCGTCGCAGACCACACCCTTGGCCTCAACATCTGGGGCTGGCAGGACGCCGCCGCCAAGAGCGCCGACGGCATCCGCGACGAGGCCTTCGACGAAGTGCGGAAGAGCTGGCGCCGCAAACGCCTCTATGCAGAGCAGGCCTGGCGTCGCGCTAACGAATTAGAACATAGGATGTTATGCAAACAAGAGGAGACGCAGGCGGTCGTGGTGCGCAATCTGGCGCCCCATGCGGTCGACGGCCCCGCCGAACTCTATCTTGGCTCCTACGCGCCGCGCCTTCTCGCGCTGAAGGACGCCGACGGCAACGAAGTCCCGCGCCAGCTGGTCGGCCAGAACCGCTGGCTGCTCTGGGCGGAGGGCGTGCCCGCCCTCGGCCTCCGCCGCCTGCAATACGCCTTCGACAGCGCCTACGACCAGCCCTACACGCCGCTGACGGGCGACGTCCCGACGGAAGCGCCCTGCGGCGCCTTCCGCCTCCAATTCCGCGACGGCGCCCTGGCGCAAATCCTCTCCGCCGACGGACGGCCTCTGCTGGAAGGGCCATTCGCCCTGGGCGAACCGCTTTGCGAGACCATCGGCGACGTGCCGAAGACCAACGAACACTGCTGCCTGAAGGAGTGCACCGACAGGACGCTCGCGCGCCTGGAGAGGCGCACGGCGGCGCTGACGGCGGACGGGCCCCTCTTCACGGAAGTCACCCAGCACGGCAGACTCGCGAAGGGCGCGGCGCGCGTCATCTACCGCCTCTGGAAGAAGGCGCCGCGGCTGGAGGTGCGCGTGCGCCTCGACCAGCCGGAGACCGCCGACAAGCGCGCCTTTTACGTGGCCTTCCCCTTCGCAGGACAGGGCGGGCGGCATCTCTTCGACCAGAACGCGGGTCTCGCCACCCTGGACCGCCTCCTGCCTGGCGCCATGCAGGACCTCTTCCTCTGCAGCCGCTACGCCGCCTTGGAGACGGAGGGCCTCACGGCCGTGCTCTGCTGCCCCGACGCGCCCATCGTCGAATTCGGCGGCCTGAACACCGCGCGCTGGCGCAAGCCCCTCCCCTACATGCCGCAGAGCAATAGCATTATCTCCTTGGTAGCAAATAATATATGCAATACGGACGCGCCGGCGTGGAGTCCCGTCTGCGATGAGTTCTCCTTCTCGCTCTTCCTGCACGAAGGCGCCTTCAGCGCAACGCAGGCGCAACGCGATTTCGAAACGGCGACCGCCCTGTCGGCGCGCATCTCCTTCGCGGCGGAGACGGCCCCGCTGCCGAATCTGCCGCCGCAAATCCGCCTCCACAGCGCCGACGACGGCCTCTGGCTGGAGAATCTGACGGACACGGCGGTCGCCTACGACTTCGCCTTCCAGGGGCGGCGGTACGCGGGAACGCTCGCGCCCTTCGCCCTCCAACACAAATAGGCTTGACATGAGT
>CACZQQ010000066.1 GCA_902783355.1 uncultured bacterium | reverse complement strand
GGCAGCTACACGCTGGAGAACATGCGCGAGATGGTGGACGCCGTCGCCGACATGGGCTTCACGCGCCTCTACTGGCTCAGCTGCATCTCCGAACTAAGCCACAACGGCCTGCCTGTCCTCCATGAAGGCAACCTCTTGGGCGGCAAAGAGTTGCTAAAACACCTGGCCTCCTTCTGCCATGCACGCGGCATTGAGTTCTTCATCATCATCAAGCCCTTTGAGAATGGCGGCACGCTCATCCCGCCCGGCTGCCCCGTCCCCGAAGGCTTCGACACGGTGGAGGGCATGCAGGGCACCTTCATCACGCCCTATCCCATCGTCGCCAAGAATCCAGGCGTGCGCCTGCGCCGCCGCATGAGTCCCATCCCGCGCGACACCACGGTCGCCGAGGCGCTCGTCGTCAACCGCAACGCCACGCCCGTCACCCTCGCGAAGGAGGACTTCCAGTTCTTCGCGGGGCCGAAGAACGGCGTCTATCGTGAAATCACCGACTTCACCGTGGAGCCGCGCATGGTGGAGCGCGACTACCGCACCTACAGCGCGCTGGCCTTCAAGCCCGTCGGCCTCACCGCCGCCGACCGCTTCTTCCTCATCAAATGCCTCAAGAAGAACGACAAGCCGCAGCTTGTCAACACGACGCTCTCCATTCTGGAACTGCGCAACGCGGCAGGCGAGCTCATCCCGCGCGCCGTCGGCACAGGCGCCATAACCTCCATACCGTTCATCTACCTGCGCCTGAACACATCCCCCCAGGACACGCGCATTCCCGAAGCGTGGAATCCGCCGAAGGAGTTCGGCTCCGCCCTGGAGAAGAGCGCCTTCGACTACGACTGCACCCCCAACATCTCCACCATCCAGGTGGACGGACAGAACGGCTACCTCGCCTTCGCCGCGCAGGAGGTCGAATACCTCTCCAGCCTCCATCCCTGCCACCCTGAAATCATGGCCCTCTGGAAGGAGGCCATCGACAATGTCCTCTACACGGACGCTGACGGCGTCGACATCCGCTTCGGCGACCACGCCAGCTGGACAATCTACGGCGAAGACTACGGCTTCAACGCGCCCGTCGTCGCCGAATTCAAGCGCCGCTACGGCGTGGACGTCCTCACCGACGACAATTTCGACCGCGCGCTCTGGCGGAAGCTCAACGGCGAATACATCACCGACTTCATGCGCTGGAGTTCGCAGCGCATGCACGCGGCGGGCAAGGCCTTCCATGTGCAGATCGCCCTGCCCGTCTTCGACCGCGACTTCTGGACACGCAACGACGCCCCCGAAAACTTCAAGTACGAGTGGAAGCTGTGGATGGACGAGAAACTGGTAGACGGCATCTCGCTCAAATACATGCCCTTCCCGTGGGGCGCGCGGGCCGGCACGGGCGTCAAGAGCGCCAAGATGCTCGTGGAGAAGGCGCGCGCCCTCGGCATCGAAAGCAGCATCGAGGCCCGCACCGTCTGGTGGATCCAGCCCACCGACAGCAACTCGCCGCCCTACACCGACGAGCAGTACAACAAGCACCTCAAGGAGTTCACCATGCTGCAGGAGATCGGCGTGGACGCCCTCAACTTCTACGAGGTCAGCGACTACTTCATGATCGACGCCTACGGCAAGCCGCAGCATGCCCAGCGCTTCATCGACCTGCTCCACGACATCAAGGAGGCGCAGAAGAAATGAAAAACACCTGCATGAAACTCCTCTGCGCAGCCGCCCTTGCGCTCTGTGCCGCCACATTCGCCGCCGACGAGTTCCGCGTCCTGCTGGCGCCCAATCCCGCCGAGGCCAATGTCTTCCGCGCCTTCTCCCTCTACTGCCACACGGGCTTCAAGGCCGCGCTGGACCGCCCTGTCGTGGACGGACAGCCTGTCATCAAGCTGACGCTGACCGAGGTGCCGGAGGGCGCCGTGAATGCGCAGCGTGTGCAATTCCGCCTGACGCTGGCGGCGGGGCGTCTGGAGGCGGGCACGGAATACCGCATCCGCTTCCGCTGCAAGAGCGACCGCCCTGCCTACATGTCCTTCCGCTGTCAGGAGTCCGCCACGCCATGGACCGAGGTCACCGAACACGCCGCCGGCGGCGTCCTCCTCTCCCCTGAATGGAAGTATGTGGAATACTGCTTCACGCCCTACGAG
>CACZQQ010000065.1 GCA_902783355.1 uncultured bacterium | reverse complement strand
GCCGGTGGAGACGGGGCGGCAGTAGCCGCCGCGGGCCAGGAAGATATGGCTGGCGGTGAGGGCGTCGCGGGGTGCCTCGCGGAGGCGCTGCCCCACCATCTGTGTGAGTCGCATGATCTTATCCTCAATGAATGGCCGCGCCGCGCGGCGTGGCTGGGTCGTACGCGTACACTTACGCCCGCGCGAAAAAAGAAGCATGTCGCGCGGGCACGCGAAACATACGCGTAACATAAACCCTTTCCGGCGTACTGGCGGATTCCATGTGCAGAAAAATGCTTTTTCTGCGCCTTCGGCGCCGCAGGGCTTTTCGCCCTGCGCACCCAACGCCCCGAATGGCTCTTCCAGAAGCCGCCGGGCGCCGAAGGCGCCGAAGGCGTCAATCGGCTCGCTCAAGCAATAGAATGTGGCCGCTGAAATCGGCGGGCTTGTGTAAAAGCGCGCGTCCGCCGCCGATGGCGAAGTCGCCGGTGCCGTCCAGCTGGAAGCGGGCTGTCTCGCGCCATTCGCCCGAAGGCAAGGCAACCGCGATTTCCGCCGGGGGAGTGGCGAAGGCGTGGACATAGAGGGCGGCCTGCCGCCCGTCGCGGCGCACGCGCAGGAGGCTCTGGGCGCCCGTGATATTCTTGCGGCTTGCGCAGACGGCTGGCGTGAAGGTCGAATCGCCCTCCTTGAGCAGGGGCACAAGACGGCGGTAGAAGCGCAGCGCCTCCACCGTCAGTTCCCACTGGCGCGGCGTCAGTTCAAGGAGTTCGCCTGAGAGGCAGACGCGCCCCATCATGGCGGTCGTGAGCTTGAAGACGGTCTTCCTGTCGTCGTAGTCCTTCTTCAGGACGGCCCAGATCTGGTTGCTGCGTGCGGGGATGAGGCGGTGGAGGGAGCCGGCGATGGCGGCGGCGTTGGGCTGCTCGCTGGCGTCCGAGAAGGAGGACATGGCGGTGAGGGCGAGCATGGCCGGCTCCAGCCGCTGGCCGCCGCTGGCGCAGTTCTCGATGACCAGCCCCGGATTCGTCTCCGCCAGCCGACGGAAGAAGCGGTGGACGCCGAAGATGTGCTGCCGGAGCCCTTCGCCCAGCGAGTCGGGATGGTCGCAGCCGACGCCCACCGTCTCATTGTAGTCGATCTTGACGTAGCCGAATCCGTTCTTGTGCAAGAAGTTGCAGACGCGCTCGTCAAGAATGGCGCGCGCCTTCGGGCTGTTGAAGTCCCAGAAGTGGCGGCACTCGCCCGCATGGATGAGCTGTCCGCGACGGCGCAGCAGCGCGTCCGCGTACTCCACGGCGGCCTTGGAGTACGTTGAGACGACCTCCGCCTCGAACCAGATGCCGGGCACGAGGCCGCGCGAGCGGATGTAGTCGGCCATGGGGGCAAGCCCGTTGGGGAAGAGGCCGTCGTCGGGCTGCCAGTCGCCGAGACCGACCCAGACGGATTTGCCCTGCGGCTTGTACCAGCCCGCGTCCATGACAAGATAGCGCATGCCCGGCAAGCCGCCGACGCAGTCCGCCAGCTTGCGCATCAGCTCCTCCGTGGGGTTCTCGTGGCCGGTCTGCCATTCGTTGCAGACGACAGGCAGCTCCTCCTCGCCTGCGACGACGGGCAGGGTGGCCTCCACGGCGCGCACGAGGCGCGCGCAGAGCGCGTCGAAGCCGCCGCGGACGCAGGCGACGAAGGCCGTCGGCGTCTCCATGCTTTCGCCTGGCTTGAGGCTTTTCGCCCAATGGCCGAACTCGAAGTCGGCGAGGCCGCCGCCGAAGGTGAGGCCGCGCGAGTTCTTGTTGGAGAACTCCATCTGCCACGAGCCGCTCCACGCCAGCTGCGCGCCCCACACGATGCCGCGTGTGGCGTCCTCCACGGCGCCGAAGGGATGGAAGCCGCGCACGGGGTGCGTGCCGACCTGGCCGTAGCGTTCGGAGCGCGTCGTATAGTTGTAGCGCTCCAGTTGCCACGCAACCGCCTCCGTGCATTCATGCAGCGCCTCGTTGCACCATGTGCTGCGGAAACGGTGCAGGCGCAGCCGCCCGAAGGCGTCGTCGTCGAGGGCGCGGCCAATGCCGCCCAGGTTGAAGCTCTCCAGATGCTCCACGATGCGCGCGGAGGTGGAGGCGTTGGTCAAGATGCAGCGCGAACGGAAGGCGGGATAGTCGCCCTCCCACGACAATTCATGTGTTAATATAACTCCTTTAGAATAAACAAGTTGCGTCTTGATGCAGTGCGCCTCGGCCGTCTGCGAGTGGTAGCGGAAGGCGTCGCTGGCGCCGCTGTAGCCCATCGTGCGGCCGGCCGCGTAGCCGGAGGCGGACGCGTCCCCCGCCAGATGGACGAAGGCCGGCGGCACAAGCCGCTCGCTCTCCTCCGGCAGCGTCAGCGGGACATCTGCGGGCAGGAGGACGAGCTCCACCATGCCCGTCATGTCATTTAATACATAATGTACAGCGGTGTCGCCGACGCAGGTCCGGCTAAGCAATTGAATGGACATCTCTCGTGCCTTGGGGGGTTACTGTTGGGGGCCGATGTAGATTTCGACCCAGTCGACGGTCGCGGTGCCGCCGTGGGGCCATGCCATCTCGATGACATTGCCTTCGGTGGTCAGCGCGCCCTCGGGAATGGCATAGCCTTGCGTCTGCTTGAGGGGGGCTGCATAGCTGAGGAAGCTTGGCCGCTGCGCGGGAGAGAGCAGCGTTCCGTTGAGGCGCACGACGGGCAGCTTGCCGTCGGGGAAGGGCGTGCGCGTGCCGATGATGACCTGCGCGGCGCGTCTCGCCTCGGGCCGTGTGCCGATGTTGAGGCGGACGCGCGTCAGGCCCTCGCCAAGGTCGGTCGGCAGGGGGTGCCACTCTGCCCCGAGGGCGCGCGTGTCGCTGTAGGAGAGCATCGTGCGGCGGATCTGCGCGGCGGTCAGCTCGGGGTTGGCGAGGCGCGGATAGTGGTCCTTGCTGGGGCCGAAGTGGTTGAAGGTGTAGATGGCGTCGGCGCCGCGCGCATAGTAGAGGTTGGCCAGCGCGTAGTCGAAGGGGGCGCCGTAGACGGCCTGCGGGAAGTTCGCGTAGGGCTTGTTGCAGGCCTCCACGCACGCCGCCAGCAGCGCGCGCCCGCGAATGATCCTCTTCCAGATGTGGATGGGCACGTCGTCCCAGTTGGTGGTGAAGAAGACGGTGGGCGTCACGATGTCCACGAGGCCCTCGTCCAGCCACGCCTCCACGTCGAAGCCGCGCCCGTAGGCGTCGCGCGGATCGGCGGGCACGCGCACCGCCACGCCGACCTTGTGGCCGGCGGCGGCCGCCTTCTCGTCGCAGCGGCGGCGCACCTCGCGCACGAACTCCGTCAGGATCGGTGCGTCGTCGATCTCATGGCCGTAGCGGAAGACGTTGCCGAAGCGCATGAAGTCCAGCTCGATGCCGTCGCAGTCGTAGCGCTCCAGCAGTTCGGCGACGACGTCCATGTAGAGTTGGCGCACTTCGGGGCGGGCGTAGTCCAGCTGGCGCGGCGACCACGAGCCGCCGGAGTACTCGTTCAGCCAGAAGTCGTGGTGCGCCTTCCACAGTTCGGAATGCATGTGGCTGTCCGCGTTGTGCGCGTCGTGCACGTCGTTCATGCGGACGCTCATCCACGGCGAGGCGCCCGCCTCGCGGCACTGCGCAATCCAGACCTTGTAGACGTCGACGCCGCCCTCGCAGAGGGTGCGCATGCGGTCGTACATCTGCGTCTCGGCCTTGCTGAGGGCCTTGCCGCGGTAGGTCAGAAGGCCCTCACCGTTGCGCTCAAGCCCTGCCCATCCAGGCCGCAGCACCTTGCTGTCGTAGCTGGCTTCCTGCCCCTGCGGGTTGATCATCACGATCTTCAGCACGTCGCTGCCGACCTCCAGATAGCGGGCGAGCCACTGGCGCGCGCCCGCCTCCGTGGCGGGGAAGTCCGGATGGCAGTAGTACTCCGTGCAGTCCTCGTTGTGGATGACGAAGCCGCCGAAGGCGGCGCAGGCGCAGACGAGAGCCAGTGCGAACAGCAGTCTTCTCATGGCTGGACGGGGGATGGGGCTTTGGGGATTACAGCGCGTCCATGGCGGTGTTGGCGCCGTCCATGTACTTGTAGGTGATGTCGTTCCGGAAGACGTTGCCGGCGTCCTTGCCGATGGTGGCCCACTGCGGCGGCGCCAGCTGTTCGGCGTGTCCGTCCACGAAGTTCATGCTCATCTTGCCGCCGTGGCAGGCCTTGAAGAAGAGGCCGCTGGAGCCGGTGAGATAGGCCGAGTAGAAGGGCTTCTGGTCGGTGGTGTACCAGGTGTCGATGTTGACGAAGCAGATGGAGGGTGTCGCGATGAGCTTCGTGTTGAGGGAACGGTAGGCCGCGCCCGTGCTTTGGCTCATCGCGGCCTTGCAGGCGTCGCGGTAGTTGCTCTTGTCGTCCACGAGGCTGCCGATGCTGTTGGCCCAGCAGTTGCCGCCCTGCTTCTTGTCGGCCTTCGTCACGGGATCCACGGGGCAGGAGACAAGCTTGCCATCGTCGGCGATGTATTTGCCTTCCACGAGCATGTCCGCCCAGCCGTAGCCGGTGGTCGCCCCCCAGCCGCGCGGGCAGGAGCCGACCCACTCGCCGTTGTTGTCGTCGCAGTAGATGGCGCTGACGGTGGCCAGGTTCTTCATGGTGCTGGTGCAGGTGATGGCGCGCGCCTTCTCGCGGGCCTTCGCCAAGGCGGGCAGAAGCATCGCCGCCAAAATGGCGATGATGGCGATGACGACCAGCAGCTCGATCAGGGTGAACATGCTGGTTGGCTTCCGGGTGGGGACGAGATTGATCTTCATGAGCGGATTCTCCTCTGTTGGATGTTTAAGGTGAGACAAAACAACGAAAACTCAGACAAAAGATGCCAACATGTAACATGAACAGATTCAAGGTGAGAAGTTGATCAGATGCGTTAAAAAATCTGATATTAACCGTATTCTAGCATAATTCTCTCCATTTTTCAAGTGCCCGTGAAAAAATTTTTCAGGGGCTGCCCGCCGCCTGCGGCGCGACGGCCACCTCCAGGCCGTCGCTGGCCATGAGGAAGCCGCGGGCGGCGGCACGGCGGCGCGCCTCGGCCTCCTCGGGCCAGAGCGTGCGCGCCAGATGCGTGATGATCTGCCGCGTGCCGTCGTGGACGGTCCCGCGCGCCTTCAGGGCGGCGATCTCCAGCTCCAGCATGGTGAGGTCGCTGTGCTCGAAGGCGCGCATGTCGCCTGTCCTCTCCATGGTGCCGTCCCAGACGATGGCGTCCAGGGGCCTCCCATACAGCAGATGCGCGGCGCGCGGCGTCATCCACGCGCCGTCCAGCGCGTAGAGGAGGTTGGCGCGCGGCGATTCAATAAGGTACCAGAAGGTCTCCTCGCGGAGGCGTTCGTGGATGAGATGGTTGGAAGGCAGCGCGGTGAACTTGAGGTCCGCGCCCGCCGTGAAGGAATCTCCCCATGAAAGGGCGTGCAGGTCGCATCGTGCCGACGGCAGTTCACTGCGGAGGATGTCGCATCCTTCGGGCGTCGTCCATATCCGCATTGGCGCGGACGAGGCGCCGCGCGCCGCCACGATCTCGCGGATGGCGGGCGGATCGAAGTGGTCCTCGTGGGTGTGCGTGACGACAAGGTCGGTGAGGGCGTCGGGGGGGACGCGCCAGCGCGTCAGGCTCTTCCATGCGGTGACGCCCGCGTCGAGCAGCACGCTTCCCTCCAGCAGGGTGGAGGCGCAGCCGCGCATGCCCGGTTCGCCGTAGCGGTTCCAGTCGTAGTCCGCCGCGCCTGTCCCAAGGAAAAGCAGCCGGAGAGATGACTGCGTCTTTTTCGTGTCGTTGTCCATGGTTTTCATGATGGCTGATTCCTCTGGAAGGCACCCTCTTTCTCTACGGAAGCGCGCAGAGGCTCTCTCCGTCCAGCTCTTTGGCCTGTATGTCTTTGGCCATTGCACAACATCTGTCCTTCCAAAGATTAGACGGTAAAAACACAGTTAAAAATCAGATTTTTTTCATAATATATACGCCCTGTCCCTTTTTTCAAGGGCGCCCTGTTTTTTTCAAGGTGTCTCCGCCGCCTGCGGCGCGTCGGCCGTCCTGCGGGCGGGTGCCTTCTCGACGACGCGTCCGGTGGCGGGATCGAGAGTGACCTTCCCCTCAAGCAGGCGCACATAGTTGCGCGTATGGGCCATCAGGATCTCCGTCAGCTTGGCATGGTCGCGCGCCTTGAGCGCGTCGAAGATCATCTGGTGCCCCCTGGCTTCCGCGCTGAATACGTTTCCACTTGACGGGAAGGGGGTCTTTCTGGCAATTTCGTTCAGCAGGTTCCTGATGAGTGGCACCTGGCTGATGATGAACTCGTTGTGGGTGCATTCCAGGAGGGCGCTGTGGAACTGGAACTCCAGGCTGGTATTGGTTTTGACGTCGGTGCGGGACTTGAGGGCGGCCAGGATCCTCCTCAGCTTCTTGAGGTCGGCGCTGGTGCGGTTCTGCGTCATGGAGTAGGCGGCGCCGATCTCGAGGCAGCTGCGCAGCTCCGCCAGCTTGAGATGCATCTGCTCGCCCTGCTGCGCCAGAAAGGGGAAGAAGGAGCGGTAGGGGTCTTCGGGAAAGAGGCGGCGGATGACGGGGCCCACCTTTTGGATGGATTCGATGATGCCCAGGGCGTGGAAGCGTCCCAGCGCCTCGCGCAGGGTAAGGCGGCTGACGCCCAGCTGCTTGGCGAAGGCGGCCTCGACGGGCAGCACGTCGCCAATCTTCAACTCATTGTCAACGATGTAGTTGCGGATGGCGTCGTAGGCCTGGTCGACCGCGTTGTCCTTCTTTCCCTTGGCCATGGTGTTCTAATGGATGGTGTGCGGATTGCCGGAAAAGTCCGGGGGCGCCAGGCGGTATAGGAGCATCTGCCAGCGCAGGTCGCTCTTCTCCCATTCGTGGATGAGGGCGGTCGTGTCCTTTGCGGCGGCGACATGCCTGATTTCCGCGTCGGTGCAATGGAAGAGGGCGACGCGCCCCTTCTCGGACGAACCGTAGTGGCCGGAGAGGCAAGCCAAGGCGCGGCGAAAGAGGCGTTTTAGTCGTAAATGCCTGGATATCAACAAGATAACAATGACAATAAGGGGAATCCAGCCGGGCCAGGCGGGCCATGTCGGCGCGAAGAAGGCGCGCGCGGCCTGCCAGGACAGCAGGACGAGCGTGCTGCCCAGGAAGGCGAGCGAGTCGAGCTGGCTGTGGAAGATGCCTCCCCAGCCGCGCTGGAAGGCGCCAGCCGATGTCTGGTAGGCGAAATGCTCCTCGAAGTCGCGCGAGGCCAGCGGGAGGCGCGCGACGTGGCACAGCTCATGCGCCAGCAGCGTCTCGCGGTCGTACCAGAGCCATTTCGGCTTCTTCCTGAAATTGGCGCGGAGAAGGAAATAGGCGAACATCTCCGGATAGTCGTAGCAGGCCTCGCCGCCGTAGAAGAGGCTGAGGCCCGGGCTGACATAGAATCCGGGCACCCATGTGCAGGCGAAGCCGTAGAGCTCCCGCGTGCGGCGGCAGGGCGCCTCGAAGGCGTCGGCGGCGATGCGGCGGCTGCCGGGCAGTTCGACGCCGCCATGGCTGAAGCGCCCCTTCTTGCGGAAGGCCTCCTCCATCTGGACGAGGCGCGCGTTGAGCCCCTCCAGCCGCCCTGCGAAGGCGGCCGCGTCCTCGCCGGGGGCGGGCATGAAGCCCGCCTCGGAGAGTTCCGCCAGGGCGGAGAGCTCTCCGCAGCGGGCGCGCCGCAGGAGTGGAGCGGGGATGGCCACGGCGGTCGGATCAGCCGCCCAGCTTGTCCATCATCTTGATGAGCGGCGCGAACATGGCCACGACGATGGTGCCGATGATGCCGGCCAGGAACATGATCATCAGCGGCTCGATCAGGGAGGTCAGGCCTTCGACGGCGCGGTCGACCTCCTCCTCGTAGACGGCCGCCACGCGGTTCAGCATGTCGGGCAGGGCGCCGGTCTCCTCGCCGACCTCGACCATGGAGGTCAGCATCAGCGGGAAGACGCCGGACTTCTCCAGCGGTTTGGTCATGCCTTCGCCTTCCTTCACGGAGTCGTGGACGGTGTCGATGGCGCGGGCGAAGATTTCGTTGCCGGCGGTGTCGCGCACAATCTGGAGGGCGGACAGGACGGCGACG
>CACZQQ010000064.1 GCA_902783355.1 uncultured bacterium | reverse complement strand
CGATTGCAGACAGCTGGTCGGGGGTGAGGTCGTAGCCGAAGCTCGCCATCGGCCTGGAGCGCGTCGAGCTTCCCGCCGGCCTCCTCTTCCCGACGGCGCACCTCGCCCTCATCAGCGACCAGGAGCTCTTCGGCCGGCAGGCCATCCGGCGGCGCCGCCGCCAGGTCAACTACCGCGTCGCCGAGCGGGACGCCAAGGAGGACATCCAGGAGTGGGACGTCGGCTGCTACGCCGTCCATGTCAACCACGGCATCTGCCGCTACAACGGCATCACGCGCAAGGAGGTCGACAGCGAGGTGGTCGAGGCCATCGAGCTGGAGTTCGCGGACGAGGACAAGCTCTACGTCCCCCTGGAGCAGGCCTACCTCGTCAGCAAGTACATCGGCGGCACGAAGAACCTGCCGTCGCTCTCCAAGCTGGGCGGCAGCGCGTGGGCGAAGTCGCGCAAGCACGCCGAGGAGGCCGCCTGGGACCTGGCGGCGGAGCTCATCCGCCTGGAGGCCATGCGCGCCGCCGTCAAGGGGCAGCGCTTCCAGCCGGCCGCCGACTGGGAGCGCTCCTTCTACGGCTCCTTCCCCTTCGACTTGACGGAGGACCAGCGCGACGCGGTGGAGGCGTGCCTGAAGGACATGGCCGACAGCAAGCCGATGGACCGCCTGCTCTGCGGCGACGTGGGCTACGGCAAGACGGAGGTGGCCGTGCGCGCCGCCTTCCGCGCCGTCATGAACAACCGCCAGGTGGCGGTCCTGGTCCCCACGACCGTCTTGGCGCAGCAGCACTACCAGACCTTCCGCGAGCGCATGGCGGCCTATCCCGTCCGCATCGAAATGCTCAGCCGCTTCCGCACGACGGCGCAGCAGGCCGAGGTCGTCCGCGCGCTGGCCGACGGCGAAGTCGACATCGTCATCGGCACCCACCGCCTCCTCTCCAACGACGTGCGTTTCGCCTCGCTGGGGCTGCTTGTCATCGACGAGGAGCAGCGCTTCGGCGTGCGCGCCAAGCAGCGCCTGAAGGCCATGCGCGCGACGGTGGACATCCTGACGATGACCGCCACGCCCATCCCGCGCACGCTCTATCTGAGCCTGGCGGGCATCCGCAACCTCTCCACCATCATGACCGCGCCTTCGAACCGGCTGCCGGTCAGCACGGTGGTGGCGCCCTACGACAGGGAGCTCATCAAGGAGGCGATTTCGCGGGAGGTGGCGCGCGGTGGCCAGGTCTTCTTCCTCCACAACCGCGTCCAGACGCTGGAAGACCGCCTGAAGAAACTGCAGGAGATGCTGCCGTCCGTGCGCTTCCAGGCGGCCCACGGCCAAATGCCGCCGGCCACGCTGGAGCGCCTCATGACGGACTTCGTGGCGCACAAGTTCGACGTGCTGGTCTGCACGACCATCATCGAGAGCGGCATCGACATCCCCAACGCCAACACCATCATCATCGACCGCGCGGACCGCTTCGGCCTTTCGGAGCTCTACCAGCTGCGCGGCCGCGTGGGGCGCTACTTCCGCCAGGCCTACGCCTACCTGCTGCTGCCGCCCATGGGCATGCTTCCCGCCAACGCGCGGGAGCGCCTCGCCGCCATCCGCCGCTTCTCCCATCTGGGCGCGGGCTTCCGCCTCGCCATGAAGGACCTGGAGATCCGCGGCGCGGGCAACATCCTGGGGCAGGAGCAGTCGGGGCACATCGCGGCCGTCGGCTTCGACCTCTACTGCCAGCTGCTCAAGACCGCCGTCGCCAAGCTCAAGAAGGACACGGCCGCCCTGCCGCGCGAAGTGCAGGTCGAACTCGAAATGGTCGTCCCCTCCCTTGTACCTATAGATAATAAGGTACAAGCGACGATTCCGCCGGCCTACATCCAGGAGGAGCGCACGCGCATCGCCGTCTACAAGCGTCTCCAGGCCCTTGTGACGCCGCAGGAGGTCGACGACTACCGCGAGGAGCTCAAGGACCGCTTCGGCCCGCTGCCCGCCGCCGTGGAGGGCCTCCTCAAATGCCACCGCATCCGAGCCCGCGCGCGCCAGCGGGGCTTCCTGCGCATGGCCGCCCGCGACGGCCGTCTCGTCATCGAGACCCCCAACGGCCTCCTGCGCCAAAACGGCCGAATCCCCACCTACGACACCACACGCTCCGCCTCCCGGCAGCTCGACGAAATCGAGACCTTCCTGAAGGATTTGCCCGCCACGAAGTAACGCGCCCGCCACCCGCCGCATGCCGCATGTCCATATCCCCATGAAAACCCTTTCCCAAAACGATCCGGAAGCCTTGCGCGAGGCCGTCGAGGCGCTGCGCGACGGCGGCGTCATCGTCCTCCCCACGGAGACCGTCTACGGGCTGGCCTGCCGATGGGACGACGCGGCGGCCCGCGAGCGCATCTACCGCCTGAAGCGCCGTCCGTCGAACAAGCTTCTCCAGATGCTGGCGGCGGACTTGCCGCAGGCGGCGGCCTACGGCGTCACGGTGACGCCTGAACTGGAGCGGCTGTCGGCCGCCTTCTGGCCGGGGCCGCTGACGGCGGTCGTTCCCGCCGTCGGCGCCCATCCCACCATCGGGCTGCGGCTCCCCGACCACCCCTTCGTGCAGGCGCTCCTGCGCGAGGGCGGCCTCGCCCTCGCCGCCACCAGCGCCAACCTCTCCGGAGAGCCGCCCGCGACCACCGTGCTGGACGCCACCGCCCGCCTGGACGGGCAGCCCGACCTGGCGGTGGACGGCGGCGCCATCAGCGTCACGGGCGGAAGGGCCTCCACGGTCGTCTCGCTCCTGGCGGAGCGCCCCTCCCTTCTGCGCGAAGGCACCATCACGCTCGACGACATCCAGAACGCCCTCAAGGAACGCCCATGACCAAGAGACTCCTCCTCATCGCCGCCCTGCTCTGCGCCGCCGCCCTCTCCCTGCGGGCCCAGTCCCCTGAAACGCGACGTCAGTTCCACGGCACGCAACCCAAGCCCGCAGGGGCGCCGCTGCAAATGCCGTGGCTCAGGCTGAAGCCGACGACGCCGACAAGCGCGCCCGCGCCGACGCAGCAACCCGCGGCCCCGACCGACGGCAGGCCGCGCGTCGTCCACCGGCAGTCCCGCCAGCACCCCACGCGCGACTTCGACTGGCGCGACACCTTCCAGCCGGACTTCTCGCTGGCGGCCGACTGGCGCTCCATGCTCCTGCGGGACGGATGGGTCGCCAGCGCGCGCCCCGTCGGCACGCTGCAGGCGGAGATGACGGAAAGCGGCGGCTACATCGGCCTCTTCGGCGCCTACGACTTCAGCCGCCAGCGCGACGACCACTGGAACTTCGCCGAGGCGCGCGCCTACCTGGGCTACGCCGTCCGCTGCCTCAACGAAGGCCCCCTCGGCACCGTCACCGTGGACGCGGGATGGGCCTACACCGCCTTCCCCTCCAGCGGCGAAGACCTCTTCGGAGAGCTCCATCTCGACCTCCACTGGGACGAACTGCTCACCGCCGACACGTGGCGCCTCACCGCCGAGGCCGGATATGCCTGGAACTACGACGACAGCCAGAACACGCTCCACGTCGGCGCCGCCCACACATGGCTCCTCCAGCCGGAAGGACGCCTCGGCTGGACGAACCGCGCCGCCCTCTTCTGGGGAGACGGCCCAAAGGCGCGCAGCCTCGCCGGCAAAGGCGGCCCCATGTTCTACGGCCTCGACTGCACCTCGCGCCTGCGCTGGCAGTTCGCGCAGGGCTGGACGCTCGCCCCCTACGCGGGCGTCCTCCTCTTCCCCGACCACCGCGCCGAACGCGCCGCCCGCAACGGCAGCATCCACCGCGCCGCCGCCTTCCACGCCGGTTGCGCCGTGGAATGGAACTTCTAGCGGAAAAGCCATGTCCGACGACCAGACCATCATCTGCACGGGATGCGAGAACGCCTGCGAGGTCGTCGTCGGCTTCAGGGACGGCCGGACGCGCGTCCTCGGCGGAAACAACTGCCCGACGGGAGAGGTTTTCGCGCTGGCGCAGGCGTCGTCATCGGCAAGACACAACAAGACAGCAGGAGACAGAAATGAACAAGAGTGACTTGGCGGTTGAATTCAAGCACAATGGCTGCAACTGCTGCCAGGCGGTGCTGTGCGCCTTTGCGAAGGAATGCGGCCTGGAGGAGGCTTTCCTGAAGCGGCTCGGGGCGGGCTTCGGGGCGGGCATGGGCGGCATGGAGGGCACCTGCGGCGCCCTGGTCGCCGTCGAAATGCTCCTGGGCCTCAGGAAATACGCCGGCGCGCCTGTCATGGGCGAGGCCCGACAGCTCCACCAGGCCTTCACGGAAGCATGCGGCGCCTCCCTCTGCAAAGACCTCAAGGGGCGCGACACAGGCAGGCCGCTGTGCGACTGCGACACATGCGTCCGCAACGCGGCCGCGTTGGCGGAGGGCCTCTTCACCGACGGCCGATGACGGAGCGGATCTACATCGCCATCGACCTCAAGTCCTTCTACGCCTCGGTGGAGTGCGTGGAACGGAAGCTCGACCCGCTGGCCGCCAATCTCGTCGTGGCGGACGCCAGCCGCACGGAGAAGACCATCTGCGTGGCGGTCTCGCCGTCGCTGAAGGCCTACGGGATTCCGGGCCGCGCGCGCCTCTTCGAGGTGGTGGAGAAGGTGCGCGAGGCGAACGCGGCACGGCTGCGGCGGGCGCCGGGCGGCCGTTTCACGGGCAAGTCAAGCGACGCGCCGACGCTGGCCGCCAACCCGAACCTGGCCCTCGACTACATCGTCGCGCGGCCGCAGATGGCGAAGTACCTGGAGGTCAGCTCCCGCATCTACGGCATCTACCTGCGCCATGTCGCCCCGAAAGACATTCATGTCTATTCCATCGACGAGGTCTTCATCGACGCCACGGAATATCTGCGGATGTACGGCCTTGGCGCGCACGCGTTCACGGTGCGCCTCATCCGCGACGTGCTCAGGAAGACGGGCATCACCGCCACCGCCGGCATCGGCACCAACCTCTATCTGGCCAAGGTCGCCATGGACATCGTGGCGAAGCACATGCCGGCGGACGCGGACGGCGTGCGCATCGCGGAACTCGACGAGCGCTCCTACCGGCGGCTCCTCTGGACGCACCGCCCGCTGACCGACTTCTGGCGCGTCGGCCACGGCATCGCCGCGAAACTCGAATCCCACGGCCTGCGCACCATGGGGGACGTGGCGCGCCTCTCCATCGCCAACGAGGAGCTCTTCTACCGCCTCTTCGGCGTCAACGCGGAACTGCTCATCGACCATGCGTGGGGGTGGGAGCCGTGCACCATCGCCGCCATCAAGGCCTACCGGCCCGAAGTCCGCAGCCTCAGCAAGGGGCAGGTCCTCCAGGAACCCTACGACTTCGACAAAGGGCGCCTCGTCGTCAAGGAGATGGCGGACTCCCTCTCGCTGGAGCTGGTGGAGAAGCGCCTCGTCACCGACCAGATGGAGCTGACGGTCTGCTACGACGTGGAGAACCTGAAGAGGCCGGAGCGCGCCTACGCAGGCTCCGTCGTCATCGACCGCTACGGCCGCCTCGCCCCCAAGGACGCCCACGGCACGGAGAATCTGGGGCAGCGGACCTCCTCCTCCCGCCGACTCGTCGAAGCCGTCATGCACATCTACGACCGCACGGTGAACCCGCGCCTGCTCGTGCGCAGGATGTATGTGGTCGCCAACCACACCCTGCCGGAAGAGGAGGCGGAGAAGACGGCCGCGCCGCGGCAGCTGGAGCTCTTCGTCGACGCGGAGGCGCAGCAAAGGAAGCAGTCACAGGAGCGCGCCGCCCGCGCGAAGGAGCGCCGCGCGCAGGAGGCGGTGCTCGCCATCCGCCGTAACCTCGGCAAGAACGCCATCCTCAAGGGGATGAATCTGGACGAGGGCGCCACCGCCCGCGAACGCAACAAGCAGATCGGCGGCCATAGGGCATGACAGAAGGAGGCAGAATATGACAGATTTTCCCTACGACGATATCCTTGACGCGCCGCACCACGTCTCCACGCGCCACCCGCAGATGTCGCTCCACAGCCGCGCGGCGCAGTTCGCCCCCTTCGCCGCCCTGGACGGCCACGGCGACATCCTCCGCGAGACCGAACATCTGACGGAGGAGCGTGTCGAACGCGAAGACGAGGCAAGCGCCCTGCCGGAATAGGGGCGGCAGGGCCGACAGCCTCGAATGGAAGCGGTCCGTGTCCCGCGCGGGGCCATGCGCGGGACGGACAGAATAGAACGCTAGTAGGCCTTGGCGGCGCCGCCGTCGGAGGGGAAGCAGTACAGCGTGCCGATGTTGAAGCTGCCGCCGCCGTTGATTTCGGCCTTGAGGGATTCGGGCTTCATGGAGGAGGCATGTCCGTCGGCCCAGGCGATGTTGATGTTGCCGCCGTGGGGGGCCGCCGGGGCGCCCTTGTTGCTGTTGAAGTAGAAGTGGGCGTAGTCGAAATTGAGGGTCTCGGCCCACCAGCTGTCCAGGATGACGGGATAGGAGCCGCCGTTGGGGACGCGCTCGATGCAGATGCCGGAGGTGCTCAGGGCCGACAATTCCCAGATGGTCTGCTTGCCGCCATCGGTCATGGAGCCGGTCGAGTAGGCCGGCGCGCCGTAGCACTTGCGGATGCCGAAGTTGTTGTAGAGTTCAGGCTTGCCGTAGACGGGGCAGCGTACGGAGGGCGACATCGGCGCCAGCAGCTTCTGGTCGATCATCGGGCCGACCCAGCTGCCGATCTTCTGGACGCGCAGCCCGTCGCTGTTGTCGTTGTAGCCGGAGGTGGCGGCGCCGTAGAGGTAGTTGACGACATAGCCGTTGTTGTCGTTGGAGTAGATGAGAATGGCCAGGATGTTCTGCTTCAGGTTGTTGACGCAGGAGATGCTGCGCGCCTTCTCGCGGGCCTTGGCCAGCGCCGGCAGCAGCATCGCCGCCAGAATCGCGATGATGGCGATCACCACCAGAAGCTCGATCAGCGTGAAATGACGGGAAGTCTTGTGGGAGGGAGTCAAACGCATGTTTGTTATTGTCCTTATCTGTTATTGTTTGTCTGTTTT
>CACZQQ010000063.1 GCA_902783355.1 uncultured bacterium | reverse complement strand
TCCGAGCCGGCTACGTACGACGCACCGCGGCCGGAATCTGGTCCTGGCTGCCGCTCGGCAAGAAGGTCCTGGAGAACATCACCCGCGTGGTCCGCGAGGAGATGGACGCCATCGGCGGCCAGGAGGTCCTCATGCCCGTGGTGCTGCCCGCCGAACTGTGGCAGCAGTCCGGCCGCTGGGACAGCGTGGGCGCGGAGCTGCTCCGCTTCAAGGACCGCAACGGCAAGGACATGATGCTTGGCATGACGCACGAGGAGGCGGTCGTCCACATCGCGCGCACCGAGCTGCAGAGCTACAAGCAGCTGCCCGCCATGCTCTACCAGATCCAGACGAAGTACCGCGACGAGGCGCGGCCGCGCGCCGGCCTCATCCGCGTCCGCGAGTTCACCATGAAGGACGCCTACAGCTTCCACACGTCGCAGGAGGATCTGGAGCGCTACTACGAGGTCTGCCGCAAGGCCTACATCCGCATCTTCAAGCGCATCGGCCTCAAGAACTTCATCTGCATCCAGGCCGACTCGGGCATCTTCGGCGGCAACCGCTCCGACGAGTTCATGGCCATCGCCGACTGCGGCGAGGACACCCTCTTCGTCTCCCCCAACGGCAACTACCAGGCCAACCGCGAAGTCGCCTGCGCCAACCTCGCCTACGCCGACGAGGCCCCCCTGCCCATGGAGAAGGTCCGCACCGAACACTGCAAGACCATCGCCGACGTCGCCGCCTTCCTGGGCACGGACCCCGCCCACACCTGCAAGGCCGTCTTCTACAAGGACAGCCAGGGCAAGCTCGTCTTCGTCAACATCCGGGGCGACCTGGAGGTCAACGAGACCAAGCTGGCCAAGGTCGTGCAGGACGGCAACCTGGCCTTCGCCGACGACGCGCTCATCCGCGACGCGGGCGCCGTCCCCGGCTTCGCCTCCCTCTACGGCCTGGACTTCAAAGGCATCCGCGTCGTCGTCGACCCCTCCGTCGTCCACTCCGCCAACTTGGTCATCGGCGCCAACGAGGAGGACTACCACTACCGCAACTTCAACTTCGCGCGCGACCTGGCCGGCAAGGAGGGCGTCATCGTGGCCGACATCGCCAACGTGCGCGACGGCGACCCCTCGCCCGTGGACGGCGCGCCCCTCAAGCTGGAGCACGGCATCGAGATCGGCAACATCTTCCAGCTGGGGACGAAGTACTCCGTCCCCATGGGATGCAACTATCTGGACCAGAACGGGAAGTCGCATCCGATGATCATGGGGTGCTACGGCATCGGCGTCGGCCGCGCCATGGCGGCCGTCGTCGAGCAGTGCCATGACCAATACGGCCCCGTCTGGCCCATGTCCATCGCCCCCTACCAGGTGCATCTCATCGGGCTGAAGTTCAGCGACGAGGCCGTCAAGGCGGCCTGCGAGAAGCTCTACGGCGAGATGGAGGCCCTGGGCATCGAGGTGCTCTACGACGACCGCGGCGAGAAGGCGGGCAGCTCCTTTGCGGACGCGGACCTGATCGGCGCCCCGCTGCGCGTGGTCGTCTCCCCCGCCACGGTCGCGCAGGGCGCCGCCGAATTCAAGGGGCGCGACTGGGGCAAGCGGAGCGAGCTACGCCCGCTGGAAGGCCTGGCCGCCGCCCTGAAGGCCGAAATCGAGGCCGCCCTGGCCGCAAGCCGCCTCTAGAAAGCCATGCCCATCTGCCGCATCTACAATTCATTCGGGACGGAGCTGGCCCATTTCACGCCCTCCAGCAAGAGCGACAAGCTGCACTGGAGCGTGGGCCGCTCCTCGAAATGCGACGTCTGCCTGAAGGCGGTGGCGGAGACCAGCATCAGCCGCCAGCACTTCACGCTGGACTACGAAAGCGACGGCGCGTGGCACATCCACGACACCAGCCGCGCGGGCCTGGTCTACAACGGACAGCACGTCACCGAGATGAAGCTGGAGAACGGCATGGTCTTCCGCTTCGCCCAGCTCTTCATCGGCATCGGCGACCGCGCGGTCCCCTCCAAATACCGCCTCGCCTGGGGGCGCACCACCAACCAGAGCGGCGTCCTCTGGCACGGCGTCAATGAAATCGGCGCCTCCCACGACAACACCATCATGATCCGCGAGGGCGACATCGCGCGGAAGCACTGCCTCATCACCGTGACCGCCGATGACGAACTCTACATCGCCAACGTCAGCAGCCTCGTCCACACCGAAATCAACGGCGTCCAGCTCAAGGGCACGGACAGGACGCTCATCACGCCGGACGACAGGCTCTCGTTCGCGGACTTCGACGTGGACATCGAGCTGGCCGACGCGAGCGCCTACAAGGGCGAGAACATCCTTTCCGAAGAGGAGCTCAAGCTGCGCAACGCGCGCGCGCCGGCCCTCCACCAGATGAAGGTCTTCCACATCGTGCTCCTGACGCTGCTTGCCATCTCCTTCATCATCTGGCTGGCGAGCTTCCTGATCAGCCTCCTCCCCAAATAACCCCATCCCTGAACCTTCCCAACCAGCACAACCGCAACGGACAACATCACCTGACTCCCCAAGCCGCCGTGTTCCGCCACGCCTCCCCTGCGTGGCCTCCACAGCCTGGACATGCACGGACGGCCTACCTTCAAGGCTGCGGCTCGGCGCCTCAAGAAAAACGCCGTCAAAAAAACAGAAAGCGAAAAAGGCAGGATTTCCCCATGACGAATTTGGAAGAACTGATGCAGGCGCCTGACAAGAGCGTGCTGCTGGCGATGCTGCAGGACATGAACCCTGTGGACATCGCCACCGAGATGAGCGACATGGACAAGGGCAACATGGTCGTTCTCTTCAAGATGATGCCCAAGGACTTGGCCGCCAGGGTCTTCACATATCTGGACACGGCGGAGCACCAGTCCATCGTCGAGGCCATCACGCAGGAGGATGTCCACAACCTCCTCAACACGATGAGCATGGACGACAGAATCGACCTCCTGCAGGAGCTGCCCTCCAACATGGTCCGCGCCATCCTGGCCAAGGCGCCCCCCGAGACGCGCAAGACCATCAACGCCTTCCTCAAGTATCCGGAGAACTCGGCCGGCAGCCTGATGACCGTCGAGTTCATCTGCCTCTTCGAGACCATGACCTGTGCCGACGCGCTCGCCCACATCCGGACCGCAGGCATCAACAAGGAGACCATCTACACCTGCTACGTCACGGACGACAAGCGCCACCTGACCGGCATCGCCACGCTGCGGGCCATCCTCATGAGCGAAGGGCGCGAGCTCATCCGCGACATCATGCAGACCAACATCGTCGTCGCCCACACGTGGGACGACCAGGAGGAGGTCGCCAACGACTTCAAGAAATACGGGCTGATCGCCATGCCGGTCCTCGACCAGGAGAACCGCATCGTCGGCATCATCACCTTCGACGACATCAACGAGGTCATCGAAGAGGAGCACGCCGAAGATATCGAAACCATGGCGGCCCTGAAGCCGTCGGAGGAGGAGTACCTGAAGTCCAGCGTCTGGACGCTGGCGCGCAACCGCATCCTCTGGCTGCTCCTGCTGATGATCTCGGCCACCTTCACCGGCCTCATCATCCGCCACTACGAGATCATGCTGGAGAAGATGGTCTACCTGGCGGCCTTCGTCCCCATGCTCATGGACACGGGCGGCAACGCCGGCGCGCAGATCTCCACGCTGATCGTGCGCGGCCTGGGCAACGGCAGCATCGAGCCCCTCGACTGGGGGCGCGTCCTCTGGAAGGAGCTGCGCGTCGGCCTCATCTGCGCGGGGACGCTGGCCACCGTCGACTTCCTCCGCATCCTCTGCTTCATGCAGACCACCTCGTGGCGCGTCAACCTGGTCGTCAACATGACCCTCTTCGCCACCGTCATGTTCGCCAAGCTGCTGGGCTGCTCCCTGCCGCTGCTGGCCAAGCGCTTCACGCGCTTCGACCCCGCCCTCATGGCAGGCCCCCTCCTGACCACGACCGTGGACGCCCTCACCCTCTTCATCTATTTCACCATCGCCTCCATTCTCCTGGCCAACATCCCCATGGCCTAAGCCTGACGCTCATGCCTGAACTCTGCGAAAGATGCCATGTCCGCCCGGCGGTCATCCACATCCGCGCCGCGGGCCTCAACGGCGACGTCCGCGCCTACAACCTGTGCCCCCCCTGCGCCCTCGCCATGCTGGCCGGCAACGACAGCGAGGACGGGATGACGCGCGCGCTCCAGGCCGCCATCAAGGCCAGCGGCCTCGACCTGAGCCAGCTGCTGGAGGGCGACCTCCTGGCCATCGCGCAGCAGGTCGCCACCGAAATCCAGGACAAGGCCTGTCCGGAATGCGGCCACAAGCTCTCCGCCGTGCGGGAGAAGCACGTCATCGGCTGCCCCGCCTGCGTGGAGACCTTCAGGGACACCATCCGCGAGATTCTCGGAGGCGCCCTGGAGGAGCAGAGGCGGCACCGCAACGAGAGCACGCTCATGCTCTCCCAGACGCCGGACCAGCTCAAGCTGACGCTGGAGGCGCAGGACATCAAGCGCCGCATGGAGGAGGCCGCCAAGGCCGAGCGCTACGAGCAGGCCGCCGCCATGAAGACGCGCCTGGAGACCGTCAACCAGGCCCTCCTGAAGCTGGGGCGCATACGCGAGCACAGGAGCGACGAGGCGCTGGAGCGGCAGGCCATCGCCGCCTTCCTCAAGCAGCCCGACTACCCCTACAAGCTCCCCGGCTTCGACGGATGCCAGCCCTGGCTCCCGTGGGACCCCTATCCCGCCCCCGACCAGAAGCCCCTCATCCTGCTGTCCAGCTTCGTGAACTTCTCCCGCAACCTGGCCGGCCTCCCGATGCCCCCCTACAGGAACGAGAAGGTGCCGGACGCGGAGGCCGTCGTCGACGAAATCCTGCCCGTCCTGCTGGAGGACCCCCTCTTCGCCGACGCGGAGGTCATCAACCCCGAGGACCTCGACAACCACGACCGCAACCAGCTCTTCTTCACCCGCTGGGCCGACACCCCCAAATTCTTCTTCGGCGAGCCCGGCGCCCGCCTCGTCCGTTCGCGCAACTACCGCCTGGCCGCCGCCATCAACGACCGCGACCACCTGCGCATCACCCTGCTGGGCGGCCCCCTGGACTTCCAGAAGAACGTGGCGCTCATGGCCGCGCTGGAGCGGCGCCTGCAGGGGGCGCTGCTTTTCGCCTCCGACCAGGAGTTCGGCGCCGTCAGCCACGATGTCCACTACATGGGCAGCGGCGTCAACATAGGCTGCGTCCTCCACCTGCCCGCGCTCGCCTTCGAGAAGATGGAGGGCAAGCTCGTCCAGGCGTGCCGCCAGATGGGGCTTTCGCTGTCGCCGCTGCTGCGCGACAGCAACGGCGACAACATCGGCGACATCTTCGTCCTGCGCACGCCCTTCGCCATGGGGGGCACCCTCATGAGCAAATGCCAGGCGCTCCGCCGCGCCTCCCTCGCCCTTGCGCAGCACGAGCGCGAATCTCGCGCCTTCCTGTCGGGGAACCGCGCCAGCAGGATACGCCTCATCGACAAGATCGCCAAGACCTTCGCCACGACCGCGCGCGCGCGCCTCATGGACCGCGAGGAGGTCTGCCAGGCCATCTCCCTCCTCTGGCTGGGGCACGAGCTGGGCATGCTTCCCGGCCTCAACTTCGAGCGGCTGCTCTCCTGCTATGTGCTGTCAACGACGCCCAGCGGCCAGGACACCGAAAGGCTTGAGCTCTACTACAAGCACAATCCGCATCTGCTGCGGCTGGCCATGTATATCCCGGAGCCGGAGGAATGAGAGCGAAACCCACCGCCGCCGAAACGCCGCCCGCCCTGGAATTCAGGCATGTCGCCAAGGGCTTCGCCGGCCATGCCGTCCTCGACGGCCTCGACCTGGCCATCCCCGCAGGGCAGATCGTCGCCCTTCTGGGCGAGAACGGCGTGGGCAAGACCACGCTGATGCGGCTGGCCAGCGGCTATCTGGCGCCAGACGCGGGCGAGATCCGCCTCTGCGGCCTGCCCGTGGGCGACGCGGCCGCCAAACGCCATCTGGGCTATCTGCCGGAGAACGCGCCGCCTCTGCCCGGCCACCGCGTCGAGGAGGCCCTCCACTTCTTCGCCGCCCTCCACGGCCTGTCAGGCAAAGCCGCCGAGGAGGCCGTCGACCGCGCCGTCTCGCTCTGCGAGCTGGCGCCCGTGCGCAGCCGCATGGCCGAACAGCTCTCCAAGGGCTACCGCCACCGTCTGGGGCTGGCGCAGGCCCTGCTGCACCGCCCTGCCCTCCTCCTGCTGGACGAGCCGACGGACGGGCTGGACCCCACGCAGAAGGGGGCCACGCAGGCCCTCATCCGCAGCCTCTCCGGCCAGTGCGCCATCCTCCTTTCCACGCACCTGCTGGACGAAGTGCCCCGCCTCTGCGACAGGGTGCTCATCCTCGCAAGGCACAAAATCGCCTACGACGGCCCCGTCCCCGACGACCTGCCCGCCTTCTTCAAGAAGACCGTCGGCAAATAGCCGCCCCGCCTTTTCCATGCGCTCCTACCTCACCATCCTGCGCCGTGAACTGTGGTGCGCCTTCACCGCGCCCCAGGCCTGGACCCTCCTGGCCGCCTACCTGCTCGTCAGCGGACTGCTGACCCTCACCCTGGGCGGCTTCCTGGAACAGAACAGCGCCGACCTCAACGGCTTCTTCGTCTGGCAGCCCTGGCTCTTCCTCTTCCTCGGCTCCGCCTTCGGCATGGGGGCCTGGTCGGACGAGTACCGCAGCGGCGCCCTGGAGGTGCTGCTGTCGCACCCCGTCGGCTTCTCCGCGCTTGTGGCCGCCAAGCTGACGGCGGGCTTTCTGCTGTGCCTTCTGGCGCTCCTGCTGACGGCGCCCATCCCGCTGGCCTGCGCCTGGCTGGGCAATCCGGACTGGGGCCCCATTGCCGCCGGCTATCTGGGCTGCCTGCTGACGGCCGCCTTCTTCGTCGCCTTCAGCCAGGCGGCCTCCGCCCTCTTCAAGAGCCCCTTCGTCAGCTTCGCGGCCGCCATCCTGCCTGGGCTGGCCCTCATGCTCATCGGCTTCCAGCCCTTCAATCTGCTGATGCTCAAATGGCGCCTCCCCGGCGCGGCCATCGCCGCCGCCGCCCAGGCAGGCATCAACAGCCATTTCACCTATTTCCAGCAGGGGCTCGTCCGCCTTGGCGACATCCTCTGGTTCGCCAGCCTCGTCTGGCTGCTGGGGGCCTTCACCGCATGGAAGCTTCGCCGCCGTCACGGCGGCCGCCGCCAGGGGCACGCCCTGCGCCTCCTGCCGCCGCTTGCCCTTCTCGTCCTGTCCCACTTCATCCATGGAAGCCTGGACTTCACGGCGGACCGGCTCTGGACGCTGGACGCCGGCTCCCGCGAAAGCATCCACGCCATCGCGGAGCCCGTCACCATTGAATTCTACTATTCGCGCGACAACTTCGAGCTGCAGGCCCCCCTGCGCAACTACGCAAGGCGCATCGAGGCCCTCCTGCGCCAGATGGCCGCCGAATCCGACGGGAAAATCACGCTGGAAATCATCAACCCGCTCACCGACGAGCAGCAGGTGGCGGCGCAGGAAGGCGGCCTGGCCTCCCACGTCACGAGCAACGGCGAACTGTGGTTCCTTGGGGCGCGCCTCCTGCCGCGCGAATCCGCCGCCAAGCCGCAGCTCATCCCCGACTTCGACCCCAAGGAGGCCACCCGCCTCGAATACACCATCGTCAAGGCGCTGACCGCCTCGCAGCGCACGAAGCCGCGCCGCCTCGGCCTCATCTCCTCCATGCCCCTCAACGAACACGTCTCCGCCGACAGAAAGCACCTGCGCCCCGCCTGGCGGAGCATCACGCGCCTCGCGGAACACTTCCAGATCGTCCCCATTGAGGCGGATTCAACACAACTACCTGAAAATCTAGAAGTTATATTAATCGTCCATCCCAAGAGGCTCTCCGACGAGCTGGAGGCCGCCCTTGAGGCCTTCAACAAGGAGCGCCCCCTGATTGTCTGCGTGGATCCGCTCTGCCAGTCGGAACTGCTCACGCAGGGGCCGCACGGCCACACGACGCCCTCCATGCTGCCGCGCTTCATCGAAGAGCAGACTGGCATCGCCCTCATCAAGAACAAGGTCGTCGCGGACCGGAAGCTGGCCACGCAGACCACCGACCGGAACCGCGGCGTCGCCATGCTGCCCACGCTGCTGATGTGTCGTCAGGCGCAATTCACCACGCCCTCTGACATCACGGCCGGCCTGCAGGCCATCGGCCTCTTCTGCCCAGGCGCCTTCCAGGTGACACCCAAGACAGACGTCCGGGCCGACGCGCTCTTCTCCACCAGCGACGACTGCCGCCTGCTGGCCACCTATGAAGCGCAGCGCACAGGGGCCGACATTCTGGCGGACTTCGCGCCCGACGGCGCGCCGCCGCGCCCCCTCGCCCTCCATGTCACACGCCCGAACGCCGCCGAACTCCTTCTGGTGGCGGACGCCGACTGGCTCTACGACTCCCTCTGCTTCAACACCACCACCGACCAGGAGGGCAAGACGCGCGAAGTCGACATCTCCGACAACATCGCCTTCCTCCTCAACGCGGCGGAAGTGCTGGCCGACGACAGCCGGCTTGTGCGCCTGCGCACGCGCGGCCTGCGCAAGCGCACCTTCACGCGCATCGAGGCCATGGGCGCCGAAGCCGAACGCGAAATCCAGGCCATCGACACCAAGGCCTGGCAGGAAGGCTACGCCGAGGCCGTCCAGATACAGGCGCGCATCGCGCCGCTGGCCGCCGACGGTGGCGAAGAAAATCCTGAAATCCAGCGTCTTATGGATGAATATGAGACGCACGAGGCGGCGCGGCTGCGTCAGGCGAAGGTCGCCCAGCGCCATGTCCTCCAGGGCCTGCGGCGGAAGCTGGACGGGCTGGAGCGCGCGGTCGCCGCGCAGGTCGTCCTCCTGCTGCCGGCTCTGCTCCTGCTGTGCGCCGCCATTGTCGGCTGGCGAAGACGGCGGTGAAATGCCCTCGGCTTGCGCCGCCGCCACAGAACAGACAATGCCCCACGACAAAGCCCCAATTTGGCTCATCCTCCTGCTGGCGGCGCTGACCCTCTGCGGTTGCTGTTGCTCACGCCAGCCCGCATTGGGCGAATATCCTCCCAACCAGCCTGTGGCAAGGGAGATGCGCCCGCTGTCGGCCGACGAACTGGCCGCGCTTCGCTGGCTGGACCATGTGACCGGCCCCCTTTCGCCCACGGAAGAGCAGGCGTGGTGGAACATCGGCGGGCGCCAGTTCGGCCTCTTCTCGATGCGCTACAACATCGCCTTCGCCGGCTATGCGGCGGCGGCGCTCGGCATGCGCGGCGACGCAGAGCAGCGGGCGACCGTCGGCCGCATTCTGGACAATTGCATCACACGCTATCTCAGGCGTGAGACCTGGGCCTACTCGCAGTCTGCAAGCTATTGGGGGAAAAAGCCTTGGGCACCGGATCCCTGCTATCGCGAGAACGTCATGTACACGGGGCACCTCCTACAGCTGCTCGCCCTCTATGAAAAGTTCACGGGCGACACGAAATACTGGACGGAAGGCTTTGACTTCGTGTGGGACGCGCGCGCGCGCGTACATTATAATGTGCGGAAGTTGATCGACGTCACGGTGGAGCAGATGCGCACGACCTCGTCGGGCGGCGTGACCTGCGAGCCTGGGTTGCTCTTCTTCCCCTGCAACAACCACCCCCACTACGCCCTGAAGCTCTTTGCCGCCATGGGGCATGGCGACTGGACGACGGAGGCGCGGCGATGGGAGGCGTGGGCGCTGTCGCACTACAGGAATCCGTCTCTGGGCGGCGGCGTCCTCAATCTGGTCTGCCACACCAAGAGCGGGCTCTTCTATCCGCGCGGCTATTCGGGGCTTGACGCCTGGTCGCTGCTCTGGTACGAGCCGTGGGCCGAAGACCGCGCGACCGCCCTCGCCCTCTGGAAGGAGGCGCGTGAAAAGCTGGACTGGGAGGTGCTTGACAATCCCTCCGACAACTTTGACGGCGACGGCAACTGCTGGAACCCGCAGACCGTGCCCGCCACGGTCCTTTCCGCCTTCCTTGCCGCCGCCGCCCGCGCCTGCGACGACACCGCCGTCGCCGAACGCCTTGAACACGCCCTGGACGAAAGGTATCTCCGGCGCGAAGACGGCCTCTATTGGCTGGACTTGGGGCGCGAATGGCGCATCGGCGCCACCGCCAACCGCATCATCGCCCTCGCGGAAGCCAACGGCTCCCGCTTCCGCGAGTGGGCGGAGTAGCTGTAATCAGCACTCCCCAACTTTCACCATCTCTATTTCAGTTTTGCCCATCTACCACCATCGGATTGCACCTAAATGGGCAGTTGCAAGCAGACGGAGCAGAAGCCTGTGCTTCATCTTGCCATATTGTGATAGTGCGGGATGAATGTGCTCATGGAAAAGCGCGCTTTCCAGAAGGGTGTGGAGGAGCGTATTGCGTTCGTCCGTATTGGCGGAGAACTTTTTGATTGCCCACAGATACTCTGCGGCCTTCGGGGCTACGAGGCGACGCGGGTAATTTGTGGAAAGCGCAAGTTCATCAAGCGCGCCGATGAGTATTTCAAGATTGTGGAGGCGCTTCCCAAGAGGGATTGCATGGACGCATGAGGCAGGATTCTGACGGTAGCAATAGACCTCGGCACCATAGTCGATAGCGATTTGCGGACTTGCCTGAAGCGTGTACGAGAGTGTGAAAAGGGTATCCTGTGCATGCCTTAGCAAGGCATTGAAGCGGATGCCGCG
>CACZQQ010000062.1 GCA_902783355.1 uncultured bacterium | reverse complement strand
GAGGTCGCCAACGAACACGGCCTCACCATCACATTGCACCTCTCGCGCTTCGACGGCGCCGCCGACAAGTACAACCAACAGGACCTCAAGGAGCTGACCGCCAAATACCCGAAGGTGCGCTGGATTCTGGCCCACTGCGCCCGCGCCTTCAACCCCTACACGCTGGAGGAGAGCGTCTTCGTCCTGCGCGACATCCCCAACATCTGGTACGACCTCTCCGCCGTCTGCAGCACGCGCAGCCAGTACCTTCTCATGAAGCACGAGAGACTGGGGCGCCTCTTCTACGGCACCGACAACCTCATCGCCGGCCTCGACCACGGCAGCTACATCACGTGGGGGCGCGGCTGGACCTTCTTCCGCGCCGGAAAGATGCCCCACTGCGAAAGCGCCGTCACCATGGTCGTCTATGAACAGCTGCGCTGCATCAGGCAGGCCGCCGACATGGCAGGCCTCTCAAAGGCCGACGTCGAGGCCATCTTCTGGAAGAACGCCGCCAACTTCTTCGGCTTCAAGAAGGAAGACATTGGATAGAAACCCGTGCGACTGCCGATGGGCGCCAGCCACCAGGGGGCACAGCCGCATCCGCCCGACCGTCCTGAATGCGCGGCCCGCGGCCGTGCACAAACTGCGGCGCAAGAGCCACCAGGGGGCACAGCCGTATCCGCCCGACCGTCCTGAGTGCGCGGCCCGTGGCCGTGCACAAACTGCGGCGAAAATGCAGAAAGCCCCGCAAATGGCCCTGTTTGCACGCTTTCGGCCGCCCATGGATATATATCCCTAAAAGCATCTGCAGGCTGGTGGCGCGCATTCTAGGGCCATTTATGGCCATTTCGCCCCCGAAAGCCGCCGTTTTCGGCGCCCCGCGGAAGCAGTTTCAAGGCGTCATGCGGCTGCGGCCTCCATTCAGGCGCCGCGCCGCTCAGCCCTCCGGCTCCGGCTCGCCCTTTTCCGGCAGGAGCTTGTAGAACCTGAGGGCGGCGAGGGCGGCCTCCTCCTCGGCGTGCTTCTTCGTGCCGCCGGTGCCCTTGCCGACCTCCGCCCCGTGCACGGAGACCGTGCATTCGAAGAGGGGCGCGTGCACGGGACCGCTCTGCCCCGTGATCGTGTAGAGCGGCGTCGTCCGCTCCGCCGTCTGTATGTAGTTGTTCAAGGTGCCCTTGGGGTTCTTGCTGGGGGCCAGGACGAGGGCGCTCCCGCGCACGTCGGGCACAAGCCGCTGGAAGACGGCGCGCGCGGCCTCGTAGCCGCCGTCCAGATAGACGGCGCCCAGGAAGGCCTCGAAGAGGTCGCCCTGGATGGAACGCTGGCCGCGGCCGCCCGTGACGCACTCGCCGTGCCCCATGAGCATGGCCGCGGGAAGGCCGAGCCGACGCGCATAGGAGGCGTTCGCCTCCTCGTCCACCAGCATGGCGCGGTAGCGGCTCATGTCGCCCTCCATGCTGTCGGGAAACTCCTTCATGAGGGCCTCGCTGACAATGAGCTGGAGGACGGCGTCGCCGAGGAACTCGAGCCTTTCGTTGCAGGGCTGCGGATGGTCGGGGCATTCCGCCGAGTACGACGAATGGGTCAGGGCGCTGACGAGCTGGTTCCTGTCGGTGAAGATGTACCCTGCGGCCTGCTCGATGGCGGCCAGGGCGGCGGGAAAATCGCTGTGTTTGAGATTGAAAAACTGCATGGCTAGGCTATCTTAAGGAATTTACGGCGGCAAGTCGGATGAGGTGTCCGGCGGGATGCCGTCGATTCAGCAACGCTCACATTGGAGAACAACCATGGGCTATGACGTTTCAGACCTGCGCAAGGGTCTCAAGATCGAGTTGGATGGCGACCCATATCTGGTCACCGAGTTTGACTTCTGCAAGCCCGGCAAGGGTCAGGCCATCTACCGCTGCAAGCTGCGCAACATGATCAGCGGCGGCACCACAGACAAGTCCTTCCGCTCCGGCGACAAGATCGACACGCCCGACCTGGTGGAGCGCACCCTCAACTATTCCTACGACGAAGGCGACGGCGTGTATGTCTTCATCGACCCCAACAGCAGCGAGGACTTCCGCATCGAGGAGTCCATTCTGGGCAGGAACAAGTATTTCCTGGACGACGACATGGAATGCACCGTCCTCTTCTTCAACAACCGCCCTATTGAAATCACTTTGCCCTACTTCGTGGAGAAGGTGATCGCCGAGACCGAGCCCGGCGTGCGCGGCGACACCGCCACCAACGTCACCAAGCCCGCCAAGATCGAGAACGGCTACGAGATCTCCGTGCCGCTCTTCGTCAACGCAGGCGACGTCGTGCGCATCGACACCCGCACCGGCGACTACTCCGACCGCGTCCGCAAGGGCTCCCTGTAAGGCAGTCGAACGACAACCCCGCGACGGCGGCCACGGCTCCCGCGGCCGCCGTTTGCATACTGTAATGTCCCAAGAGCGCCTGTCCACACGAATCTGGGGTCTTTTCGCCTCTTTCTGCGCAATTTCGGCCATCGCGCTGGGCGGCGGCCTCGTCATGCTCCCCATGATGCGCGAATCCTTCGTGGCCAGACGCCGCTGGATGACCGACGAGGACATGCTCGACACGGTGGCGGCCATGCAGTCGATGCCTGGCATCATCATGAGCAACATGGGGGCGCTCATCGGCTACCGCGTGGCGGGCGTGCCGGGGGCCGCCGCCGCCATCGCCGGCGGCGCGCTGCCGCCGGTCGTGGTCATCGCGCTTCTGGCGGAAGTCGTCGGCCGCTTCCGCCAGAACCCCTACGTGCAGGGCGCCTTCGCGGGCGTCCGCGCGGCGGTGTCGGCCCTCATCCTGCTGGCGGTCGTCAAGCTGGCCCGCCAGCTCATCTTCGGCCGCAAGGACAAAAGCACGCTGATGTCCTGCGCGGCCGCCGCGATCGCGCTGGCCAGCGCGGCCATCCTGCTCTTCACGTCGCTGAACGCGGCCTGGCTCGTGCTGGCGGGCGCCCTGGCGGGCCTCGCGGTCAGCCTCTGCCGCAGGCCGGCGGCGTCCACGGCGGAGGGAAAGTAGCATGTCCGCCTTCGCCCTCTACCTGGCCTTCCTCAAGATCAGCCTGCTGACCTTCGGCGGCGGCTACGCCATGATCCCCCTCTTCCAGGACGAGCTTGTCGTCCAGCGGAGCCTCCTGACCAGCGCCGAGTTCGCGGACGTGGTGGCGCTGGCGCAGATGACGCCCGGCCCCGTGGGGCTTAACTGCGCCACCTACATCGGCCAGCAGCAATGCGGCATCGCCGGCGCCCTGGCCGCCTCGCTCGGCGTGCTGACGCCCTCGCTCGTGCTGGGCGTCCTCATCGCCGTCTTCCTGAAGCGCTTCAAGGACAACCGCATCGTGGCCATGCTGCTGGAGGGCATCCGGCCCGCCGCGCTGGGCATGATCGCGGCCGCCGTCATCTTCTTCGCGGAGACCTCCCTCTTCACGGCGCCGCTGGCCGCCCTCTGGACCGCGGGGCACTCCTTCGGCCTCTCGTGGCAGGGGGTTCTCATCTTCGCCGTCGTGCTCGCCGTGCAGAGCCGCTGGAAGCTGCCCCTGCCCGTCGTCCTGGCCGCCGCCGCCGCCGCCGGCGCGCTGCTGTGGTGAAAGGACAAGGGCGATGGGAACCAACCTGGGCGGACGCACTGCGTCCGCAAACGCCGTGCATCAAGGAATGAAGCAGTTTTTTCTCATCATACTTGTTCTCTTTCTGGCGGGCTGCGGACGCAGCGCGCCTGAAGGCGCAGCCGGCACGCGGACGCTCTTCGTGAGCATCGCGCCGCAGCGGGAGGCCGTCCAGCGCATCGCGGGGGACGGCTGGGAGGTGCGCGTGCTCGTGCCGCCGGGCGCCAGCCCCGAGACCTATTCGCCGGACGCGGCAACCCTGAACCGCCTCGCCGCCGCGCGCGCCCTCTTCACCATCGCCGTCCCCATGGAGGAGCCGCTCCTCCCGAAGGTGCGCGCCCTCAACGCGCGGCTGCTTCTCGTCGACGGCACGCAGGACATGGCGCTGGAGGCCTTCGCCGGCGACGAGGGCGACGGAGCCGACCCGCACGTCTGGCTCTCCCCCGCCAACATGGCCGCCTTCGCCGACACCGTGGGCGAGACGCTGGCGCAGATGGATCCACCGCAGGCGGAGGCCTACCGCCAGCAGGCGGCCGCCTACCGCGCCGACCTCGAGGCGCTTGACGCGCGCATCGCCCGCCGCCTGGCGCCCCTCAAGGGACGCCGCGTCCTCGTCTACCATCCCGCCTTCGGCTACTTCCTGCGGCGCTATGGCTTAAGGCAGCTCTCCATCGAACGCGAGGGCAAGGAGCCCACGGGAGGCCACCTGGCCGCCGTCCTGGCCGCCGCGCGCGCCGACAAGGCGCCCGCGCTCTTCCTCCAGCCGCAGTTCAACCCCAAGCCCGCCCAGACCATCGCCCGCGAGGTGCCATGCCCTCTTGTGGAACTGGATCCGCTTCCTCAATCTTATCTTATTGATATAGAACAACTTACAAATACAATCGCAAAAGCCTACGGCCTGCCGGAAGCCCCATGAATGCCATCGACATCTCCAACCTGTGCTTCGGCTACGAGGAACACGAGGTCCTCCACAACATCAACCTCGCCATCCCCGAACGCGACTTCTCCATCATCGTGGGCCCGAACGGCGGCGGCAAGACCACCCTGCTCAGGCTCATCCTGGGCCTCCTGACACCGCGCTACGGCACAATCCGCCTCTTCGGACAGACGCCCGCCGCCATGCGCCCCGCCATCGGCTACGTGCCGCAGTCGCTGGCCTACGACGCGCGCTTCCCCGTCAGCGTCCTGGAAGTGGCGCTCATGGGGCGCGTGGAACGCCATCTCATCGGCGGCTACCGGAAGGAGGACAGGGCGGCCGCGCGGGAGGCGCTGGCCCAGGTGGGCCTCGCCGACGAGGCCGCCCGCCCCTACGCCGACCTCTCCGGCGGCCAGCGCCAGCGGGTCCTCATCGCGCAGGCGCTCGCCTCAAAGCCGCGACTCCTCCTTCTGGACGAGCCGGGCGCCAACCTCGACACGCCCGGCGTCCACACCATCTACGAGCTGCTCAAGCGCCTCAACAGCGAACTGACCATCGTCATGGTCTCCCACAACCTGAGCATGGTGGAGGCCTTCGCGCGACACGTCGTCTGCGTCAACCACACGGCCGACATGCACAGCATCGACGAAGTCTCCACGGCCGGCCTGCGCTCCGGAGACTGGGTCCACATCTTCCACCAGGACTGCCCCGTCTCCCACGGCGAGGACGACGACCTCTGCCAGACGCCCCATCTGGGCGCGGGGGACGCCGCCTGCCCCTGCGGCCACCGCCACGGAACGCGCGAGGAGGGACGCCGCCCATGAACGCCTTCCTCCACGACCTGCTGGCCGGAAACCCGCTCCTGCTGCGCTCCCTGGCCGCCATGGCGCTGGCGGCCGTCGCCTGCGGCATCGCGGGCACCTACGTCGTCCTGCGCCGCGAGAGCTACGCCGTGGGCGCGGTGAGCCACTCCCTGCTGGGCGGCATCGGGGCGGCGCTCTTCTGCGCCGCCAAATGGCATCTGGCGTGGCTGACGCCCTGGATGGGGGCGCTGGCGGCCGCGCTGGCGGCGCCCCTGCTGCTGACCTGGGGCACGGTGCGCCTCAGGATGCGGCCGGACACGGTGCTGTCGGCCGTCTGGGCCCTTGGCATGGCCGTCGGCCTCTCCTTCATCGCCGCCATGCCCGGCTACCAGCCCGACCTCAACAGCTACCTCTTCGGCAGCATCCTCATGGTCGCCCCCGCCGACCTGGCCGTCATCGCCGCCCTGGACCTCGTCATCGTGGCGGGCGCCCTCTGCTGGCACAAGCGCTTCGTCGCCCTCGCCTTCCATCCGGAGCTGCTCGAACTGCGCGGCCTGAGCGTGCCCGCCACGCAGCTGGCGCTGCAGCTGCTGACGGCCATGACCGTGGTCATCCTCTCGCAGATGGTGGGCATCGTGCTGTGCATCGCCCTGCTCATCCTGCCGGCCGCCGCCGCCGCCGCGCTCTCCCGCCGCATCGGCGCCATCATGCTCGGCGGCGCCCTCCTCTGCCTCCTGTGCTGCCTGCTCGGCGTCGCCCTCAGCTACGAACGCCTGCCCGGCGGCTGGCTTCTCTCCCCTAGCGCCACCATCGTCGAGCTGGCCGCCCTCTGCTATTTCACCGCCGCCCTCATCTACAAGGCCAGAAAAAAATGAACCGACTGATCTACGCCGCCAGCGCCACCTGCCCCGATTTGCGCTACGAGACCGGCTTCGCCGCCGGAGACCCCTTCCTCTGGTTCCAGACGGAGGGTCTCAACGCCATGGTCGTCAGCAAGCTCGAATACGGACGCGCGGTCAAGCAACGCCGCAAGGAAGTACAAGTATTTGAATACGAACAACTTAGAACTTTCCTCAATTTACCGGAGGAGACCCCGCCGGAAAAGTCGCGCGACGACTTCACGCGCATGATGGACGCCGTCGTCAAGGGCACCGGCTGCCGCGAATGGACCGTCCCCGAGGACTTCCCCTACGGCTGCGCCAAGCGGCTGCTCGACCTCTTCCTGAAG
>CACZQQ010000061.1 GCA_902783355.1 uncultured bacterium | reverse complement strand
CGGCGCCGTAGCGGATCTGGCGGCGGAAGCCGACGCCGCGGTTGCCCTCCGGCGGATAGCGGCACGCCGCGACGGCCCTGCGCGCGTCCTCCGCCGTGAAGACCATGGGGACGATGACGCCGGCAGGCGCGAGGTCGATGATGCGCTTGATTTCCGTGTGGTCGTTGGCGGGGACGCGGTAGAAGACGGCGCAGTCCGTGCCGCGGACGGCCATCATGTGAAGCATGGCCGTGTTGCGGTCCATCACGCCGTGCTCGCCGTCCACCCACAGGAAGTCCATGCCCGCGTCGGCGCACAGCTCGCTGACGGCGGGATCGGTGAAGGTGACGACGGCGCCGACGGCGAGACGGCCGGAGGCCACCATCTTCATGAATTTCTCTAAGTTATTTATTTCCATGTAGTTACAAAACCTATATAGGTTGTTCGGGGGCGAGGTAGGGGTTCTGGAGGCAGATGGCGTGGCAGAGCGCCAGCGCAAGGGCGTCCGTCGAATCGTCCGCCAGATTGTCGGTCTTGATCTTGAGGATGTTGGCGACCATGGCGGCGACCTGCTCCTTGCTGGCGTTGCCGCGGCCGGTGACGCTCTGCTTGGCCTGTCGCGGCGCGTATTCGAAGGTGTCCAGATGCGCTTCGGCGAGGACGCCCAGGACGGCGCCGCGCGCGGTGCCCAGAATGATGGCGGTCCTGGCGTTCTTGCAGTAGAAGCCGCCCTCGATGGCGCAGGCGTCGGGGCTGTAGCGTTCGATGAGGCCCTTGATGGCGTTGTTCAGATGGCGCAGGCAGTCGGTGACGCTGGCCGTCGGCGGATTCAGGACGACGCCGCAATCAACCGCCGTGACGCGCTTGCCGTTGACGTCGATGATGCCCCAGCCGGTCTTGCGCAGGGCGGTGTCCATGCCCAGAATGCGGCACTGCCCCTCCCACGAGGCGTTGACGACGGCGGCCTTTCTGCCGCCGCTCTTCTCCGTCTTCCAGGCAATGCCTGTCCCCTGCGGGCGCTCGCCGCGGGCGCGGGCTTCGGACGCGGCCAGAAGGGCCGCCAGTTTGGCGTCGTTCTTGATGCGCACGGTGTACTATATAGGTACAGTACTAGAGTTTGGCTTTCAGATGCTCTGCATTGCCGTCGGCCTGGACGGCGTTCCAGCCGTGGGCGCGGGCGATGTCGATGAGGTCCTGCCGGTCGTCCAGATAGAGGTCGGGCTTTCCGTAGCGCTCCTCGAAGGCGGTGAACATGAGGCCGTCGGGCGAATCCTTCAGGCTGTGGATCTCGTCGCTTCGGATGGCGTCGACGATGAAGTCATAGTCGCCCTGCGTATGCTTCCGGAAGGCGCGGAAATGGATGGGGTTCACGTCTGAGAAGAAGACGAAGCGCGTCTGCGAGAGCGCCTGCATCTCGCGCAGGAGGGCGGGCATGCCTGGGAAGGCGCCGCTCAGATAGGCCTCGTGGGCCTGGAGGCACTGCTCCACGCTGAAGCGGCCGCCGAACTCCTCGGCCGCGTAGCGCCGGATGTATTCCCCCTCGGGGACAAGCCCGAGGAGGAAGTCGCGGAAGAGCGCCCGCCAGGGATGGATGCCTGCGACATGTTCGGGGTCGGGCGGCAGCCCCAGGAAGGCGTTGAAGCGCTCCGGGCACTGCCGCACCAGCGTGTTGCCGATGTCAACTGCAACCAGCCGATAGGATTTCATGGCGTGCCAGCCTATTTCTTCGTGAGGCTCTCGAGCTTGCGCTGGAGCTCGGCCTTCTGGGCGGCGTCCGCCTCGCGGGCCTGCTCCTCGGCGGCGTTCTTCGCGGCGGCGGCCTTGTCCGCCTCCGCGTCGCCCTGCAGCGTCTTCAGGGCGTCGAGCTGCTTGGCCTTGGCGGTCGCCTCGCGCAGCTTGGCCTCCGCGGCGGCGGCCTCCGCCTTCGCCTTCTCCTCGTCGGGACGCTTGCGCAGCGTCTCGAGGATGTCGGCGGCGGCATCCTTGCCCTGCAGATATTCGGGGATTTCGCCGTTGGCCTGCGCGCCGGCGGTCTGCACCTTCTGCTCGGTGGCCTGGCGGACGACGTCCAGGAAGAAGGACTCCAGGCTGCGCTCCGGATTGTCCACCTGGACGGCGGCGGCGTCCTGGACGCCGTGCGCCTTCAGGAACGCGCGCAGCTCGGCGACGGTCTGTTCGGAGAGGCGCGGCGTGATGACGCGCGTCTTGTCCTCCTCGCTCAGGATGTCCTTCAGTTCGCCCTGGACGCGGATCTGGCCGCCGTAGAGCATCATGACGCGGCTGCAGACGTCCTGCACGTCGCCCAGCAGATGGCTGCAGAGGATGACGGTCTTGCCTCGGGAGGCCAGCAGCTTGATGACGTTCTTGACTTCGCTGCAGCCGATGGGGTCCAGGCCGCTGGTGGGCTCGTCGAGAATCACCAGGTCGGGGTCGTTGACGAGGGCCTGCGCGAGGCCGATTCGGCGGGCCATGCCCTTGGAGAACTCGCCGACGGGGCGGTCGAAGGCGTGGGCGAGGCCGACCATCTCCAGCAGCTGGCTGGTGCGCTCCTTGCGCTGCTCCTCGCCGAGCCCGAAGAGGGCGCCGTAGAAGTCTAGCGTCTCATAGGCGGTCAGGTACTTGTAGAGGTATGTCTCCTCGGGGAGGTAGCCGATGCGGCTCTTGATGCTGACCTCCTGCGGCGAGGCGCCGAAGACCGACAGCGTGCCGCGCGTCGGATAGAGCAGCCCGAGAATCATCTTGATGGTGGTGGACTTGCCGGAGCCGTTGGGGCCCAGCAGGCCGAAGACCTCGCCCGCATGGATGGTGAAGTCGATGCCGTTGACGGCGCGCGCCTTCGGCCGCCCCCAGAAGTCACTGAAGATCTTGGTCAGGCCGACGGCCTCGACAACCACATTGTCCTGCTTGTTCGCCTTGTCAGACATCTTTATGTATCCTTCTGGTAGTCAACTAGTTATTTGTATTGTCCAGCACCTCTCCGGAGCGCACCAGGCGGGCGCTGTTGAAGATGACGAGGAGGCTGGAGACGGTATGGATGAGGGCGGCGCCGACGGGGCCCAGCTCGCCGGCGATGGCGAAGTAGACGCCGATGGTGATGAAGCTCAGGCCGATGGCCAGGTTCTGGTTCATGAGCATGCGCGTGCGGCGCGACAGCCCGATGAAGAAGGGGATCCGGCGCAGGTCGTTGTTCATGAGGGCGACGGAGGCGGACTGGACGGCGATGTCGGAGCCGAAGGCGCCCATGGCCATGCCGATGTCGCCGGCCGCCAGGGCGGGCGCGTCGTTGACGCCGTCGCCGACGACCGCCACGATGGAGCCGTCCTTCTTGAGGGCCTCGACCACCTTCGCCTTCTCCTCGGGGAGGCAGCCCGCGTAGACCTCGGTGACGCCGATCTTGCCTGCGACCACATTGGCCACCTGCTGGTTGTCGCCTGTGACCATGCAGCAGTGCTCCACGCCCAGTTCGCGCAGCTCCTTGACGGCCTCGGCGGAGACGGGGCGGATGGCGTCGTGGAGGCCGATCCAGCCGAGCGCCTTGCCGTCGCAGGCGACGGTCACGATGGACATGCCCTCCTTCTGGGTGGCCTCGTGGCTCTGCTCCAGCATGGAGACGTCGACGCCCTGCTCGGCCAGCCAGCTCTGGCGGCCCACCAGGCAGCGTTTTCCGTCGACGACGGCGGAGACGCCCTTGCCGGCGACCTCCTCGTACTGGTCGGGGACGAGCACGTCGATGCCCACCTTCTGCGCCAGCTTCTTGATGGCCTCGGCGGTGGGGTGGTTGGAGTGGTGCTCCACGGAGACCGCGACCTGGACCAGCTGCGCCAGGTCGCCCTCCTGGACGGGTTCGAGGCGGGCGACCTCCAGGTTGCCCTCGGTCAGCGTGCCGGTCTTGTCGAAGATGATGGCCTTCACCTTGGCCACCAGCTCGATCTGGGAGACGTCCTTGATGAGGATGCCCAGGCGGGAGGCGGCGGAGATGGCGGCGATGACGGCGGAGGGATGCGCCAGGACCAGCGCGGCGGGGACCGCCATCACCAGCACCGCGATGACGCGGCTCATGTCGCGCGTGATGAACCACGTCAGCCCCGAAATCATCAGGATGACGGGCGTGTAGTAGCCGATGTACTGGTCGATCATGCGCTGGATGGGCATCTTGGACTGCTCCGCGCTGGCGATGAGGTTGCGCACCTTGCCCAGCGTCGTGTCGGTGCCCTTGCGGGTGACCTCGAACTCCACGAGGCCGGTCAGGTTCAGCGTGCCGGCGTACACCTCGTCCCCCGCGTTCTTGTCGGTGGGCAGCGATTCGCCTGTGATGGAGGCCTGGTTGACCGTGGAGGTCCCGCGGAGGATCCTGCCGTCCGCGGGGAAGTTCTCGCCGGGGCGCACGCGGCAGACGTCGCCCACGTTCAGGTCGCGGATGGCGTCGCACTCCTCCTCGGCGCCGGTCTGGGCGTTGAGCCGCCGGGCGGTCCTTGGGGTCATGCGGACGACGGCCTCGATGGCGGCCTCGGCGCCGATGGCGGTGCGCTTCTCGATGGTGATGGAGATGAGCATGAAGAAGGCGACCGCGCCGGCGATGCGGTAGTCGTCCCGCGCGAAGGCGGCCAGCAGGGCGAGGGCCACCAGCTCGTTCATGCCCACCTTGCCGTGGAAGAGGTCGCAGGCCGCCTCCCAGATGATGGGCAGCGAGAGGATGACGGAGCCGACGATGGCGGAGAGGTTCATCGCGAAGGCGTCGATGCGCCCTGCGAAGAAGAGGCTCGCCAGATAGGAGTTGAGCACAAGGATGCCGCCGAAGAGGGCCACGGCCAGGCGCCCCATGTCCGAGCGGGTGACCTGCGTGACCTTGCGGGCAGGCATGTTCTCGTTTTTCTTGTCTTCAGCCATTGCTTCAGTCTCTTGGAAAGGGGTTCACGTGCGTGCGTCAGGGCTGGGCCGAGGCGGGCTCCTGCGCGGCGGCCGCCGCGTCGGGCTGGTCGTTGCGCTCCGGGGCGGACGGCGGCGCGATCTGCAGCCGCAGCTGCTTGACGGCGCCCTCCCCGTCCGTGTGCAGCACGTACTTGACGGGCACGGCGCCCAGCATCTGCTCCAGCGCCTCCGTGTAGAGGACCGTCAGGGTGGACTTGGGGTTCTGGCGGTATTCGGCCAGGATCGCCTCGAAGTACTGGGCCTCGGCCTGCATCTTGCGGACGATGGTCTCCTGGTAGGCGGTGGCCTCGCCGACGATGCGTTCGCGGTTGGCGTTGGCCTGCGTCAGCAGCGTGCTCGCGTATGCCTGCGCGTTCTTGATGGCGGTCTGCTTGTTGCGTTCTCTGGCGTTGACGGAGTTGAAGGCCTGCAGCGCCGCCGCGGGCGGCTGGTAGAGCCCCAAGAGCGTCACGCTCTGGATCTCAATGCCGAGCCCGATGCGCTCCACCTTCTCCTCCAGCAGGCTGCGGACGCGCTCCTCGATGCGCTCGGTGGCGCCCTCGTCGGCGGCGCGGCTCGCCTTGATGAGCTCCTCCGTGGTCCAGCCGGCCGTCTCGGAGAGCACGGCGTCGGAGAGGAGGTTGCGGATGATGACCTGGTGGCCGCGGAGGCGGTCCTTCTCCTTGGCCTGGACGATGCCCGGCTTGGCGATGGCGCCGCGCGTGTTGTTCTCCGCGCCGGAGTCGCCGTCGTCGTAGAAGTCGAGGTAGTACTTTTCGGCGTTGCGGACCTTGTAGGAGACGACCCACTCCACGTGGAAGATGTGCATGTCGGCCGCCACGACGTATCCGTCCACGCCGGTGCGCAGCTCGCGGTTGGCGGCGCCGATGGCCGCGCCCGTCGGCGCGATCCACGCCTTGAAGGTGTTCTCCGTGGAGACGGAGACCGACTTGTTGGCGGGCACCATGATCACCTCGTCCACCGGATAGGGATAGGACCAGTACCACTTGCCGCTGGCGAGGATGGGCGTGTTGCCGCCGTCGCCGGAGCGGTACTGGAGGACGCCGAAGCGCATGAGCATGGCCTCGTACTGTTCGTCCACGCGGAAGATGCCGCTGAAGATGAAGTAGTAGACGAAGACGGCGATGATGAGCGTCAGGAAGCAGAAGAAGAGGATGCGGAGCATCCGCGTCAGGCTGGCGACGCCGCCCGGCGCGGGCCTGGGGCCTCCGCCCTGGCCGTTCAGATTGTTGCTGGTGTCGTTCTGCATGTCACTTTCATCCGGAAATGGCTTGTCTGGGAGAGGGGGCTTTCCGCGGCGGCCTTTCCGTCGCGGGGCGCCCGCCGCGCCTACTGCTTCTGGAGGCTCTGGAGGGCCTCGGGGGTCAGCAGGTTGAAGGGGGCCGTCGTCGTGTCCAGGATCAGCGTGTCCTTCTCGCCCAGCGAGGTCCGCAGGGCGTTCAGGTTGCGCAGGAAGCTGGCCAGCTCCGGATTGGCCGCGAAGACGCGGTAGTATTCGGCGGCCTTGGCGTCGCCCTCGCCTCGGATCTTGGTGGCCTCGGCCTCGGCCATGGCGGTGATCTTGGAGGCCTGCGTGTTGGCGTCGGAGCGGATGCGCTCCGCCTCGGCCATGCCCTCGTCCTCGAAGCGCTTGGCCTTGGCCTCGCGCTCGGCGATCATGGCGGCGTAGATGTTCTGCGTGACGGCGGCGGGGAAGCCCAGCTGGCGGAAGCCGATGTGCACGATCTCGATGCCGAACTGCTTCATCACGGAGTCCTTGATGGCGGCCAGCATCTCGTCCTCGATCTTGGAGAGGGTCTGGGAGCCGGACTTGGGGGAGACCATGTCGCTGAAGGCGTAGCGGGAGATGACGGCGCTGCGGGCGCCGCGCACCTCGTCGCCCAGGCGCTCCTCCGCGGCCTCCGTGGAATCGAGCGACCGAAGGAAGACCTCCGGGTTGCCCACGCGCCACAGCACGTAGGTCGAGATGACGATCTGCTGGTTGTCCAGCGTCATGTACTGCTCGTCGTGGCCCACCGCCAGCTCGTAGCACTGGATGCGCTTGTCATGGCGCCAGACGGAGTTGATGAAGGGCCAGCGGAAATGCAGGCCCGGCCCGTAGGGGACCAGCTCGCCGGAGTAGGTCTTCAGCAGCGCGTACTCCGTCTGCTTCACCTGGAATGTCATCATCACGGTCAGGAAGATGACGACGACGAACAGGGCCAGCAGCACGACTGGCCAATGT
>CACZQQ010000060.1 GCA_902783355.1 uncultured bacterium | reverse complement strand
TGCAACGGCAACATCACCAAGGCCGCCGAAGCCCTCGGCGTGTCGCGGAACACCGTGCGGAAGTATCTGGAATAACCCTGGAGCCGTAAAAAGGGCCGCGCCCCTTTCAAGGCGCCTCTCCGGCGGGGCATGGGGGGCCTGCCGCCCTTCTGAAAAGGTACGACTGCTTATATTAAGCCGTCATCCAGCAAGCCACTTCTATGCCAATACACTGACCATGAAGAAAATTCTGCTCCTCCTGCTGGTTCTTCTCCTGAGCGCCTTTGCCGCCGAAGAGGCCGCGCCCGAATACCTGAGCACGCTGCTGGAGGAGACCGCGACCTACCGCGTCTTCCACGTGGCCTACGATTCGCCGGAAGCGCCCTTCTGGGAGCAGGCCCGCCAGGTCAAGGCCTTCTACTACGAGCCGAGGGTGCTGCCGCCGGAGGGCGCGCCCGCCGTCCTCTGCCTGCACATTCTGGGCGGCAACGGACAGCTCACCAAGTCCATCGCCGCCTTCTTCGCGGACCACGGCATGCCCGCCCTCATGCCGCAGATGCCTCTCTTCCTGGAACGCTGTCCGCCAGGCAACACGCGCGAACTCATGTACAGCCCGCAGGGACCTGCCTACCTGCTGGCCACCATGCGCGCCACGCCAGGCGACATCAGGCGCAGCATCGACTTCCTGGCCTCGCGGCCCGGCGTGGACCCCTACCGCATGAACGTCATCGGCACCAGTCTCGGCGGCCTCCTCGCCACCTCGACCTTCGCATTGGACGAGCGGCTCGACAAGGCGGTCTTCCTGCTGGCGGGCGCCGGCCTGCGCACCATCATGGAAAGCGACAACCGCGAGGCGGCCCCCATCCACGCCGCCTACAAGAACGCCACGCCCGAACAGACCGCCGAACTGGACCGCCTCTGCGACCTCATGGAGCCGATGAACCATGTCGACGTCCTCGCCAAAAAGGCACTCGAAGGCCGCATCCGGATGTACAACGCCGAACTGGACCAGATCATCCCGCCGTCGCACTCCGAGGCCCTCGCCAACGCCCTCGGCCTGAGGCGCGACGTCAACTACTTCATCCTGCCGCAGGCCGACCACTACACGGGCGTCGTCGCCCTCCCGCGCCTCCTGGAGGAAATCCTCCCCTTCTTCGGCGGCAAGGCCATTGAAAGGCAGGCCGACGCGGAGACCGCCCGCCTCCGGGGGCTCTTCGCCGCCCTGAGAGCCGTCCTCTCGCCGCCCGCCGACGGCAAGGCCGTCCGCCTGAAGATGCATTTCACCGTGCGTCAGGGCGGCCAGGAGCGGCAGGCGGGCGACCTCGCGCTCGACCTCGGCGGCGGCCGCGCGCGCATCGCCCTCGCCGACGGCAAAGGGCTCTTCGGCCTGGAGAACCTCCAGCTCGGCGTCGGCGACATCCCGTGGGCCGTCTCGCCCAATGGCACCCTCTTCGTCGGCGACGGGCCGGCCGCCCTGCCCGCTGGCGACCTCCTTCCGGAACAGTTCCACCTCTACCGCCAGATGGCGGTCGGCATGCTGGGGCAGATCATCGCCAACGGCTCCCTCGACTTCCTGAAGAAGCTGCTGAAGATGGAGAGCGGCTTCCAGGGGGCGGACGGACGCACCTTCATGGCGGCGGGAGACGGGTGGCGCGTCGAGATTCCGCTGGACGCGACTTGGGACGTGCCCGCCGAAATCCACGTCACCGCGCGCGACATCCAGGTGGATCTCCGCTTCGACCGCTGGGAGACCGCCGCGCCCTGGTCCAAAGGCGACTTCGCGCCGACGGCCGACACGGCGCGTGTCGTCAGCGCGGAGCAGCTGGCGGGCGCCCTCCGCCGCGTCGTCCACTACGGCTGGGAGCGTCTTGTGCCCGACAGGGGGCGGCCTGCCTCGCCCGCGCTCTGCGGTGCCGACCGCGTCCTCTGGGCGGGCAGGGGCCTCCGCATCGAACGCAAGGGCGAATACCCCCTTCTCGTCTTCGCGGGGACGCCGGAGGAGATGGGGCGGCAGCACGGCGAACTCTGCAAGGAGGAGATCCAGCGCACCTACGACTGCCTGCGCCTCGTCGCCGGCGGCTATCTCCTCATGAAGAACGAATGGTTCCACGACACCATCCGCGAGGTCCAGAGCCGCACGGAGGATCTTCTGCCGTCGCGCTTCCTGGAGGAGCTTGACGCCATGAGCGAAGCGGCGGGCCTCGCCGCCGCCCAGGGGCGCGAAATCGCCTTCTTCCCCGAACTCTTCCACTGCTCAGGCATCGCCGCGCGCGGCAAGGCCACCGTCGACGGCAAGGTCGTCCATGTCCGCGTCCTCGACTACATGCGCGACATCGGCCTGCAGGACATCGCGCAGGTGCAGGTCTACCTGCCGGAGGGCCGCATCCCGTGGATGACCGTCGGCTTCGCGGGCTTCAACGGGACGGTCACCGCGATGAACGCCGAGGGCCTCGCCATGGGCGAGATGGGCGGCGGCGGCGAGGGCAACTGGGACGGCCTCCCCATGAGCTATCTCATGCGCCGCATCATGGAGGAGTGCTCCACCGTCGACGAAGCCAAGAAGATGCTGATGGAGACGCCCCTGACCTGCGAGTACTATTATGTACTGTCAGACAGGAACGGCAGCATGGTGGCGGTGGAGGCGCGGGCCGGCGAGTCGCCCCTCTTCCTCGCCCCCGGAGAAGAGCATCCGCTTCTGCGGCAGAGCTTTGAGGACATCGCGTGGATAACCGCCCCCAGCCGCCAGGAGGCCCTCTGCAAACGCCTGGAGGAACACTACGGCCGCCTTGACGTCGAGACCATGAAGGAGGTCGTCAGGCGCCCCGTCGCCATGGCCTCCAACCTCCACGACGCCATCTTCCTGCCGGAGACCCTCGACCTCCATTTCGCCTACGCGGACGCCACCCGGCCCGCCTGCGACTGCCCCTACCACCACCTCAATCTGGCGCAGATCATCCAGGACTACGAGAAGCGGCTGCAGGAGCGCTGAAAACACCTCATCTCAATTGTCGTTTTTTCCCAAAAAAACACACTGAAGGAGCATAAGACATGGCTGACAGAATCAACGGAAGCGTTTGCCTGAACCACCCCAACACGCCCGCTGTGAAGCGGTGCGCCGTTTGCAGCAAGCCCCTGTGCGCGGAGTGCGTCCAGATGCACGACGGCGTCCCCTACTGCTCGAAACTGTGCTGGGAAAACGCCAAGCGCACGGGCCTGCTCGTGAACGACGTCCAGAAGCGCAAGAAGTCCGCCGAAGGCAAGACCTTCATCCGCAAGATCATCTATCTCATCATCATCGCCGCCCTCGCCTATGGCGGCTACTACCTCTACACCCGCAACAAGAGCACTGTCGATGCGCAGCTGCAGAAGGCGAAGAACATGGGCGAGCAGCAGCTCCAGAAGGGCAAGAAGAGCATCGAGAAGAGCCTGCCCGGCGATTCCAAATACAAGCGTGACCGCGAGAAGATGGTCAACGAGGACCTGTGACAAATGTCTTGTATGCGGCTTGCGTCTGTATCGGCGCAAGCCGCCGTTTCCATATAACTACTTTATAATAAAGTAGTTATATATCAGAACACCCTGTGGCGGCTGGCGTTGGCCGAACGGATTGCCCTGCGCGGCCGCGTGAAAAGCGTCTTCCTCCATGCGTGTGTTTGAATAACTTATTATTATTCAAGAAGATATAGTCACAAGAGCCACATGCCGGGAATCCGGATTCCGCCTTGTCCGATTCGGTTTGTCCGCCATTTCCATTGCCTAGAGACGGCGCCGGCCGGAAAGCGCAAAAGTCATCAAAAGTTCGTTTTTGACTTGCAATGTTCATTTTTCGCATTATAGTATGCACGTTTCCCGAACGGGAAGCCATTCAAGACAGCGGGATGGAGCAGCCCCGTAGCTCGTCAGGCTCATAACCTGAAGGTCAGAGGTTCAAATCCTCTTCCCGCCACCAATTTCAGCGCGTTTCCCTTCAGGATTCGCGCTTTTTTTCTATCCCCAACCCAACTCCCAAACCCTTCAGGAGCGCAACCATGTTCGAGTTCGGCTACTCGCAGGAAGACATCACCCCGCATCGCGGCACCGCCCTGTGCGGCTACCTAAACCCCCGCTACAACCGCGGCGCGCATGACCGCCTCC
>CACZQQ010000059.1 GCA_902783355.1 uncultured bacterium | reverse complement strand
TTGGCGGCGATCTGGGTGATGTTGAACCAGCAGCCCGTCTGCTCGATGGAGGGCAGGATGTCCATGTACTCCGCCTTGCTGGTCAGCGCGATGACCTTCTTGGCCTTGAGGCGGGAGGCCAGCAGGCAGGCCAGGATGTTGTTCTCGTCGCCGTCGGAAAGGGCGGCGAAGGCGTCGCAGTCCGCCACGTCCGCCTCCTGCAGGATGTCGGAGTTGGTGCATTCGCCCTGGATGAGCAGCACCTTGTCAGGGACGGCGGTGAGCAGCTGCTCCCCCCTGGCCGCGTCGCTTTCGACGACGCGCACGTCAAGCCCGCGCCCCGCCAGATGGCTGATCAGCTTCTCGCTGACGGGGCTGACGCCCGCGATGACCACGCGCTTCAGCGGGACGCTGGCCTCCTGTGCAAGCCAGTTGACGAAGGCGTTCACGTGCTCCGCGCGGCCCGCGACGTAGATCTTGTCCCCCGGCATCAGGACCGTGCTGCCGTGGGGGACGAGCAGTTCGCGGTTGCGGATGATGGCCGCCAGGCGGATCGCCGCCAGCAGCTCCTTGCAGGGCAAGTCCATCAGCTGGACGCCGGAGAGGACCGAGTTGAGCGGCACGTTCACCACGTGCAGGCTGGCGTCCGGATTCTGGAAGGGGATCTTCTCCTGGAGGATGCGGTTCTCCAGAATGCCGCCGATGAGCTCGACGCTCTCGTCCACGGGCGAAATCACCTCGTCGATGCCGAAATGGGCGGGCGGCAGGCCGTCCGTCTCCGAGAACATCTTGCGTGAATAGACGCGGCAGATGGTGCGTTTCGTGCCCAGGCGCTTGGCCTGCATGCACGCCAGCGCGTTGGCGGCCTCGTTGCCGGAGAGCGCCATCAGGAGGTCGGCCTCCTGGGCGCCGGCGCGCTTGAGCGTCTCCACGTCCGTCCCCTCCCCTGTCAGCAGGAGCGTGTCGAGGGAGTTCCAGTCCTGCCGCATGGGGGTGTGGCTGGAGTCGATGATGATGACGTCGTGGCTGGAGGCGCACAGCTTGGCGGCGACCAGATGGCCGAGCTCACCTGCGCCGATGATAATGATTTTCATGGGGCAATAGCATCCTCTGCTGCGGTGTTGAAGTCGTTGAATGACAGAATTTATCACATGAAACGTGTTTGGCCTGCCGCGAAGGTTGTTTTCATGCAAAAATGCGCCTGCCGGCTTGTAAAATCCCGAAAGCCGATTACAGTATGTCCGCTTTACGCGAAAAAGACATTTGATCCCGTCGTCTAACGGTTAGGACAACAGGTTCTCATCCTGTCAATATGGGTTCGATTCCCGTCGGGATTGCCAATATCGCCCCGCTGGCCACACGGCCGACGGGGCTTTCTTTTTGCCGCGACTATCCCCTGAGGGTCACGAGAGTGACGCCTGCGCCGCCCGTGTCGCGCTGGTCGACGCCCAGCCGGAAGCTCTCCACGCAGCGCTGCTGGCGCAGCCAGGCGTGGACGCCGGCGCGGAGGCGGCCCGTGCCGAAGCCGTGGACGATGCGCACCTCGTAGATATGCGCCAGAATGCAGTGGTTAAGATAGTTCTCCAGCTGCGGCAGCGCCTCGTCCACGCGCATGCCCACGAGATTGAGTTCATGGCTGGTCTGCCCTTCGAAGCGCGGTATCGTGACGGAGACGGCAGGGGGCCGCTCCTCGGCGGGCGTCGGCGGCGCCTGCTCCGGAAAGACCTCCGCGGTCTTCAGCGAGAAGGGCACGCCGTTGACATCGACCTGGAGCGTCTTGTGCCGCGCATCCGCCGAAATGATGCGCCCGTGCGCCCCCAGGCGTTCCACCCAAATGCGCTTACCTGGCTCTAACTGATTGATTTGCAATGGTTTACATACTGGCTTAAGTGTGCTGGACGCGGCGCCTGCGGCCACTTGCCGCTCCTTTGTCTCCAAAGCCTGACGCGCCATCGCGGCGGCCTGGCGGACAGCTTCCGCGTCCGCCGCCTTTCCCGCCTTCTCGCGGAAGACGCGCAGCAGGTTCTCGAGGTCGCGGCGGGCGTTGGCGACCATGGCCTCCGCGCGGGCGTAGGCGTCGCCCATGAGCTGCTTGCGTGTCTTCTTCAGTTCGGCCTGCGTCTCCTCCACCTGCCGGCGTGCCGTCTCGGCGGCCTCCAGCGCCGCCTGCGCCTGGCTGTTGCGGCGCTGGAGCTCGCGCCGTTCGCCCTCCAGCTGCCGCAGCAGCTCCTCCAGATGGAGCTGGCCGCCCGTCAGGAAGGAGCGTGCGTGGTCGAGGACCGCCTTCGGGAAGCCCATGCGCGCGGCGATCTGGAGGGCGTGGCTGGCACCCGGCCGGCCGACCTCCAGCGCGTATTCCGGCTCCAGCGTGTCGGGGTTGAAGCGGACGGAGGCGTTGACCATCGCGTGGCCGGCGTGGACGAAATCCTTGACCGCCTCCAGATGGGTCGTGGCGACCGTCAGCGCATTCTGCCGCACGACCGCCCCGAGGACGGCGCACGCCAGCGCACCGCCCTCGGCGGGATCCGTGCCGGAGCCAAGCTCGTCCAGCAGCACGAGGGAATGGCTGTGGCCGGGAAGCGTCTTCAGGATGGTGGCCATGTTGGCCGCGTGCGCGGAGAAGGTGGAGAGGTTTTCGGAGATGGACTGCCCGTCGCCGATGTCGGAGGCGACGTAGTCGAAGACCTGGAAGAGGCTGCCCTCCTCCGCAGGCACGGGCAGGCCGCATTGCGCGGCAAGCGAAAGCAGTCCTATCGTCTTGAGGGCGACCGTCTTGCCGCCCGCGTTGGAGCCCGTGATGGCCAGCACGCGCGTCCCCATCGGCATCTCGAGTTCCAGCGGGACGGGGCGGCGCGGCGGCTTCTCTGCGCGGAACTGCGCGCACAGCAGCGGATGGCGCGCCCCCCTCAGCGCCAGCTGGCCGCCGAAGGCCGGCAAATGGCAACCGTAGTCGGCCGCCCACCGCGCGACCGCCGCCGCCGCGTCCAGTTCGGCGATGGCCGCCACGTCGGCGCGCAGTTCCGGCAGGGCGGCACGGACGCCGCCGGAGAGTTCGGCCAGAATGCGGCGGACCTCCTCGCGCTCCTCGGCCGCCAGCGTCGAGAGGTCGTTGCCGAGCCCAAGTGTGGCGGTCGGCTCGACGAAGAGCGTCTGGCCGGTCGAAGAAACATCATGTACAAGCCCAGGCAGTTGCGCACGCGCGTCACGCCGCACGGGAATGACGTAGCGGCCGCCGCGCGTCGTCACGAAGCGCTCCTGCAGAATCGTCGAATAGTGTTCGTCCTGCAGAATGCCCTCCAGGGCGCGCTGCAGGCGGCGCTCAGTCGCGACGCGCGCCTGGCGGATCTCCCGCAGCCGCGGCGTCGCATTGTCAAGGATTGTACCGTCCACGTCCAATGTACGTACAAGCTCCGCATAGAGGGCGGGCGCGGCGGTGACGCGCGCGCACAAGGCCGACAGGACGGACAGCGCCTGCACCTCCGGCTGGGCGCGGAAGCGGAGAAGCTCCTGCCCGATGGCGAGAATCTCGCGGAAGACAAGCAGTTCTTCGCCGTCCAGGAGGGCCCCTGCCGGCTGGACGCGTCTCATGAGCGCGGCGCTCTCCGGAAGCGGCAGCCCCGGCAGAGATACCGTAAGTTCCTGCAACGCAAGCATATCTTCATAAAGCCCGCGTTTGCCGCGAATCTCCGCCAGAGAATCCAGCGGCGCCAAGGCGAGCAGAGCCGCCCTGCCCTCCGCCGACTGCGCGTAGCCGGAGACAAGCGCCAGCAGTGAACGGAAGCCAAGCGAGGCCAGTGTTTCTTCTGAAACCGTCGTCATGGCCTACCGCCAGCCACGCGGCGGCCCCTTGCGCCGGAATTTCGTCGCCTCGGGACGGCGCGGCGCCTCGCCGAAGCCATTCTCTTCATGGCGTTCCTGACGGCGGGCCGGACGCGCGCGGTTCGCGGGCGCCTTCCCCTTTGCGGAGAAGTCACGGCGCGGCCTGCGCTCATCCAGCGGCGCGCCATCGTCGTCGCCGCCGCGCCCGAAAGCATCGCCGCGCGGCCTGCGCTCGTCCCACGCCCTGCCCTTGTCGCCGCCGCGGGACGCGGCCTCGCGGCGCGGACGGCCGCGCCTCTCCTCGCGCTCCTCCTTGCCATACATCCAATAGGGCTTGGCCTCGGCAGGACGCGGCGCATTGGCGGCAGGCGCCGGCAGTTCCACAGGCGTAAGCGCCAGCTTCAGTTCGTTTTCCGTCAGCACGCGCCAGCCGCCTGGCTTCAAACGGCTGTCAAGGCGCAGCTGGCCGATGGCGATCCGGCGTAGCAGCAGGACCTTGAGCCCCACGTCCTTGCACAGGCGGCGCACCTCGCGCTTGCGCCCCTCGCCCAAAACGATCTCCAGGGCGCAGATGCCGCGCTGGACGCTCTTCTGCTCCACCGCCAAGGCCTGCAGGAATTCGCCGTTGTCGTACATGCCGTCCAGAAGACGCCGCCTCAGGCTGGTGGTGAACTGGCCCGCGCACTCCACGTAGTAGCGCTTGTAGATGCGCTTGGAGGGGTGGACGACCTTCTGCGCGAAGTCGCCGTCGTTGGTCAGCAGCAGAAGCCCCTCGGAATCGCGGTCCAGGCGGCCGATGGTGAAGACGCGGCCGAACTGCGCCGGAATCAGCTGGTAGACAAGCTCCTTGGCATGGACGTCATGGGCGCTGCAGGTGTATCCGGCCGGCTTGTTCAGCATGAGGTAGACCTTGCCCTGCGGCGACGGAGTCACGAGCTTGCCCTCGAAGCGCACCTGGTCGTGCGCGGGATCGATGTTGTGCGCGGGCGAGGTCACCGCCTCGCCGTTCACCGTCACACGCCCCTCGACGACATACTGCTCGCAGTTGCGGCGCGACGCGACGCCGCATTCGGCCAGGTACTTGGCGATGCGTTCGCCCTGCGGCCGTCCCATTGTCTCGGAATTGTCCATAGTCTTGAAGCTCCTTAATTCAGTTCGGTCATCCCGTCATTCCGGCGTTTGCGGTTAAAATAATCCTGCCTGTCAAGACTGTAGGCTTTCTGAAGCCGATTTCATGCATGGGAGGCGCGGCAGACGGCAGGCGCGCCTCTCCAGACAGCCCCGACTCCCTCTAGACGACGTCTGTTTATGGACAGTGGACCATGCGGGGCGGCCGCCCCGACCGCCTAGGCCTCCGCCAGATACTTGCGTGCCATGCGCGAGGACATCTTGAAGGTGGACATCATGAGGGAGACGCACGATTCATTGGCCAAACCCGCCTCGTGCAGGGAACGCGCCAGCTGCTGGATGTTGGCCTGCCTCTCTTCGTTCTTCCCCTCCGCGCGGCCCTCCGCACGGCCCCGCCTGATGCCCTTCTTGATACCGCGGTTCTCCGCGTATTCTGCCAGCTCGGCCCATGCGCCTTTCATGTCGTTGTCTCCTTCTGTTTTGCCTGCCACCTTGATGTGCCCCGCCGCCGACTCGTCAAGTGCGCTGAGCAGATCCGCCTCGGTCTGTGTCAATGACCCGAGCCAGGGCGCGTTTTTCACAAATGCCTCCATCGCCCGTCTGCTCTTCAGGGACTGTGCATAATGTAGCACGCCTCCGAGGTTTGTCGCGAACCTCCTCCGCAAATCCGCCGTCAGACGGCAGGGCTCAATCAACCTGAGCCTATACTCCGGCAGGAAGCGGCGCATTTCCGGCAACGGGCAGTCGAACAGTTCGCTCAGCCGTCTGGGGGCATTCCACCTCTCCGGGCTCCAGTAGACGACGACCGTGACGACCGGCGGCACCCTGTCGCCGGGGCGCAGCCGCGCCAACAGCTCCCTCTCCCCAGCGGGCGCCTTGTCGCCGAGCCGCCGGGCGACGACTCCGCAGAGCTCCCTGCGGAGTGTCATGATGTCGTACTCCAGGCACCGCAGCACCATGGCCGTCTCCGCCGTCGCCTGGTTCTCGATGCCGAAGAGCACGTAGCAGGCCTTCCCGTCGCTCTTGATGCAGGTCGACTTCAGGAGGTCGCGGTAGCGCTCGCGCACGGGATCGCCCTCGCCGGACTTGGCCAGCAGGGCCTGCGTGAGGCGCGTGTCCTCGTCCTTGAGCCTCTCTGCCTGCACGACCCGCCGACCGCCGAAGACGGCGAAGTTGATGGCGTCGGCGAAGATGGGGTTCAGGACGAGGTATCTCCGGCTGCAGGCGTCAATCCTTTTCATGCGCCCTCCCTGGAGGAGCTTTCTCCCCCCATGCGGTTGCGCCCTCCTGCGGCCTCGCGGGCAAGCCGCAACTGGTAGACACGGTAGAGCATTCTGGCGGACTCCAGGCAGGAGAAGACCTCCTCCGGCAGGGCTGTCCACGGCGGCGGCATCTCTTCGCGGAGGCTGCGGTCGCATGTCGGCGACTGCTCGATCTGTTGCGCTTCAGGCATGGTCGTCTCTCCTGTGCATTGGATGGATTGAAGCAGGGGAGACGGCCTCCCCTGCGGCCGCGGACAGTCGTCTTCGCTGTCGTGCCTCCAATGTAGCCACCGGCGGGAAACCGGGCGGGAAACGCTCCGCAAATCGCCAAAGTCACTGAAAGTGGCGCTAATTCCCGTGCCTTCTGTGACTTTTCACCTGCCGCCCATAATCTTGCCGCCCATAATCTTACTGTGGGCGAGACGCCCCTCCATGCGGAGGACGCCCCGCCCGCGGCGCCTGCGCGGCCCCTCCCGCGCAGGCCATATTCTACGCCGGGACTACAGCGTGATCTCGACCGTGCGGTTGCCCTCGACGACCTCGCCGATGACGCCGGCGTCGAAGCCGGCGTCGCGGATGAGGCGCAGGCCCTCCTCCGCGGCCGTGCGCGGCACGAACCACACCATGCCCACGCCCATGTTGAAGACCCGGTAGGCCTCTTCATGGCCCACGGCGC
>CACZQQ010000058.1 GCA_902783355.1 uncultured bacterium | reverse complement strand
CGGTCTTGCGCAGATCGGTGACGATGGCGCGCACGTCGGCGGCGCCGAAGCCCGCGTAGGTGAACTCCGCCGCTGGCCGCGCGCCGTCCTCGCGGGGCAGCGCCAGCCCGTCCTTAATATGTACATAGACGATATGCTCGCGCACATTCTTGTAGAATTCCCAAGAGGACTGGAGCGGATACGGCGGCGTGCCGATGCGGCGGTAGTTGAAGACGGGGTTGCCCGTGTCGAAGATGAGCTTGAGGGCGGGATGGTTCACCTTCTCCAGCAGCTTCAAGGTATGCAGATGGGAGAGGCCGCCGTAGTTCATGCAGTTCTCGTGTCCGTAGACGAGGCCGTTGTCGCCGCAGATCTCCACCAGGCGGCGCACCTTGCGGAAGATGATCTCCTCCAGTTCGGGGGAATCGGGGGCCTCGTCCGTGGGCGTCAGAAAGCTCATGCCGCGTATCATCTTGATTCCGAGTTTCTTCATGCGCGGGATCGCGTCGGTCAGCTCCTTGAGGGAGGCCTGGAAGTCCTCCTCCTTGCGGGGATGCCGCGCCCAGTTGGCGACGGCGCTGCCGTAGCAGTTGATGCGCACGCCGGAGGTCTCCAGCATTTCGCAGACCTCATCGAATTGCGCGTCGCTGATGGAGGCCAGATTGCCGCTGCCGATGGCGCGGCTCTCGATGAAATGCCACCCCAGTTCACGCGTGGCCTTGATCTGCGTCGCAAAATCTCTGCTCGCCTCGTCGGCAAATCCTGTCAGAAACATTTTCAGCTCTCCTCAGTTTGTATGGATTTCTATGGAATGACCTCTGGTTTGAAATCAACTTCGACGCCTTCCGGGACGGCATAGTCGAAATGCGGCGTGCCGCCGTCGAAGTCCCATGAGACATGCACCTCGCCCCACTGCGTCCTGTAGGCGACCTTGCAGAAGCCAAGTTCGCGGATGGCATGGGGCCTGAGCACGATCCGCTTGAGGCCGGGCGCGCTCTCGTCCACGCGGATGCCGCCGAGATACTCGAAGAACCAGGCGATGCAGGCCCCGAAGGAGAAGTGGCTCATGCTGATGCTCCTGTCGGGATCGCGATTGCCGTGCCAGCTTTCGGGAATGCTCGTCAGCCCCTGGAGCATATCGTTCCATGACGGGAACTCTTTGCGCAAAAGCAATTTAATAGCGAGATGCGCATGGCCGCCTTCGGAAAGGACGTCAAAGAGGAAGCGCGTCCCATGGAAGCCGGTTGTCTGGAAGCCGTCCCGTTGGATAAGCTCCACGAGGCGCTCCAGGCAGCGGGGCCGCAATTCGTCTGGCACGAGATGGAAGGCGAGGCTCAGGACATAGGCGGCCTGGACATCCTCCGTGAGGCGCGCTGTCTCCGTGGAGAAGTATCGTTGCAGGAAGGCGGCGCGACTGGCCGCGAAGCGCCTCCGCAGTTTTTGCATAACATCTTCATTGCCAAGTATTTGTGCAATTTCAGCGACTTGCGAGAGCATGCGGAGGTACCAGCAGGCGGAGAAGAAGAGGGGCGTCAGGTTGACGCCGGTCGGATTCAGCCAGTCGTTGTAGGGGGAGCGTGGCTTCTCCGGCAGGAGCATGTCCGGATGCTCAAGGCGGCGGTCCACCAGCTCCATCATCGCGGGGAAGCAGTCCTCCAGGACGGCCTTGTCGCCGTAGAAGCGGTAGAGGACGTAGGGGAGGACGTATGTCTCGTCCTCCCAGCCATAGACGTTGGGCTCCATCTTGCGGCCGTAGCGTGTCCAGTTGCCCAGGAAATCGCGGCAGTCGGAGAGCCAGCAGGCGGCATGGGAGAAGATCTGCGTGTCGCCGTTCCAGAAGTTCTTTTCGCGCGTGGGGCAGTCGGTGGGGCCGTTGAAGCAGTTGTTCTCCCACGACTGGCGTGTGCAGTCGAGAATGCGCATGAGTTCCGGCGCGCCGCAGGAGAAGCTGCCAGCGGGCGACAGGTCGTTGTGGAGTTCCAGAGCCACGAGGCCGTCGCCGTCCAGAGGCGCTTCCAGTCCGGTCACGACGACATAGCGGAAGCCGGTGTAGGTGAAGCGCGTGGCAAAGGTCTCCACGGGGCGGCCGGCGGCGATGTATTGCGAATAGCCGCGCAGGTTGAAGGGGGAGATTCCAGAGGGGCGCGCGTCCTGCGGATAGACGACGCCTCCGTAGGGACATGTCTCCGGCAGGCCGTCGGGCGTCAGGCGCTCGCAGAAGTAGAAGCCGACCTTCTGCCCCGCACGCAGGTTGCGTAGCGTGAGGCGGATTGTGCCCGCGATGGTCTGCTTGACGTCATAGAGCCATGCGCGGACGGCAGGATTCTCGGCGGGAAAGGTCCCCTGGGGCAGCTCCCTGAGCAGATGCGTCTGCCATGTGCGCACCGCGCGAATGGGTGGGAAGTTCGGGAGGACAAGCGGCGGCACGGCGGCGACCTCGTCGGCAGGCAGCGGCGCGGCAGGCAGCCAGCGCCCGCCGGCCTTGAAGCCCGGCCTGTCCCAACCGCCTTCCTCCAGGCGCGCATCGTATCGTTCGCCGAACTGGAGGTCGTTCTCGGTCAAAGGCGAAAGCGCGACCTTCCATTGGCCGTCCGTGTCGGAGAAAAGCTCTTCCGCCGTTCCGTCCTTATATATAAGGAATAAAGCGGCGATGATGCCGTTGCGGTGGCAATGGAGGGTGCCCCAGGAGGCGCAGTTGGTCCAGCCGTTGCCCGTGACGGCGCCAAGCACATGTTCTCCAGGCGCGAGGCGCGTCGTCAAATCGTACTCACGGTATTCGCGGCGCTTCTCCGTGGCGCCTGGCTGGAGGACGCCGTCGTCGAGCGGCTCTCCGTCAAGGGAGAAGCAGGCCATGCAGTTGGCGGTGGCCTGCAGGCGTGCGGAAAGCAAGTCCGCCCTTACCTCAAAGGGGCGGCGGAAGAGGAGAGAACGGCGGAGGGCACGCGGATGCCATGGGCCGCTGTAGCGCCGGATGGGGCGCCCGCACGCCGGATTCGTCAGGAAGTCCGCCGCCTCCTTTTCCTCCCAGAAGGTGGCCAGCCAGAGAGGGACGAAGGCATCGTCCGTGAGAATGTCCTGCGTGGCACCGTTCTTGAAGGCGAGGCGGAGGCCGCCTGTGATGGCCAGCGTGAAGCCGTCGGGGGTGTCTGTCTGGTAGAGGCGCAGCATGAGGAGGTTCTGGCCGCTCTTCAGGAAGGGGCGCAGATCCACCTCGCCGCTCTCGCGGACCTTTTCGACGACGGGCTCGCCGTTGCAGAAGAGGTCGAATTTGAAGTCGGCGGTGAAGCTGGCGGTTGCGGCGACAGGCGGCTCCTCCAGTTCGAAGAGGCGGCGCAGGTGCTGGCGGATGTACATCTTGCCGCAGAGGAAGGGGGCCTGCGGGAAGAGGGGGTCGCGGCGGGCGGGAACCTGTTCAAGAAGCGCGTCTGGGGCGGAGAGCCACCGCGCCTGCGGATGGAAGGCGGATTTCATGGTCGAAAAACAGAAACGTCGGCAGTGACTAAGGTAATTCCCCTATAATAAAAACCACCTTTTTGTATTTTCAATCCACTGGACATAATTTGCATGAAGTTGTATAGTATGTAGATTACGGGAGGGCGGCGCCCTCCCTGAACTTTTTTCGCCTGCATCATGTTCGAACGCTTCTTCACACAACTCAATGCGGCCTCGCCGGTCTCCGTGGTGGTCATCTCCGTCGCGGTGATCCTCTTCGGCGGCTTCCTGGCCACGCGCCTCACCAAGCTACTGAGGCTGCCCAACGTCACCGCCTACATCCTGACGGGCGTCCTGCTGGGGCCGTGCTGCGCCAACATGGTGCCCGCCAACATCATCGCAGGCACGGAGTTCATCTCCGACATCGCCCTGGCCTTCATCGCCGTCTCCTCCGGCGAGTACTTCAAGCTGCAGCTCCTGCGCAGCAACGGCATGAAGGTCATCGTCATCACCCTCTTCGAATCGCTGGTGGCCTCCGCCTTCGTCTTCGTGCTGACCTACTGGCTCCTGCGCCTGAGCTTCCCCTTCTCCGCCATCCTGGCCGCCCTGGCCTCCGCGACGGCGCCTGCCTCGACCATGATGACCATCCGGCAGACCCGCGCCCACGGCGACTACGTGGACACGCTCCTGCCCGTCGTGGCGCTGGACGACATTGTCAGCCTCGTCGCCTTCTCCCTGGCGGTCTCGGTCTCCCTCGCCTACATGGGCGGCCAGGTGACGGCGCGCGTCATCTTCATGCCCATCCTCCTGAACATCGTGCTGATCGCGGCGGGCATCCTGCTCGGCTTCGTCCTGCGGATGCTGGTGACGGCGAAACGTTCGACGGACAACCGGCTCATCGTGACGGTGGCGCTGCTCTTCGGGCTGTGCGGGCTGGGCGCGGCGCTGGACGTCTCGCCGCTGCTGGCGTGCATGGCGCTGGGCATGACCTACACCAATCTGGCGGAGGATGGGACGCTCTTCCGCCAGATCAACTACTTCTCGCCGCCCATCCTGCTCATCTTCTT
>CACZQQ010000057.1 GCA_902783355.1 uncultured bacterium | reverse complement strand
CTCTCACTGCGCAACCGGAGCCCTTCGCCGCCGCGCGACCGGAGCCCTTCGCCGCCGCGCAACCGGAGCCCTTTCCGCAAGGAGGGGTGGGGGGTTGGGCGGGGGGTACCCACTCCCCGCCCAACCGCCCCTTAAGATAGCACATCAAAACGCCCTTCTGCGGAAAATCCCAAACAATCCCGGAGATGCTTATGCTTTTCCGCGATTTTTCGCCCTCCTGCGACAGGGCGGCCCTATTATACAAGTGAAAAATCCCCAGGCATGGAGACTGACAAGGCATGAAATGGCTGACCTACAATGACAAGACTGCCATCATCTCTGGCAGCGACCGCATCCACTACCGCGCCTTCTTCGCGGCCATCGACGCCGTGGCGCGACGGCTCAGGGAACGCTTCGCGCCCGGCGAACGCGTCGCCATCGTGGCGGGCAACAGCCCCAAGTGGATCACCGCGCTCTACGGCATCTGGCAGGCGGGCATGACGGCGGTCCCCATCGACTTCATGTCCACGGCGGCGGAGATCGCGTACATTCTGGACGACTGCACGCCGGTGGCGGTCTGGCATGACGAAGGCACGCGCGCGAAGATGGACGAGGCGCTGGGCCTTCAGGCGAAGGCGCGCCCCGCGCTTCTGCCGCTGGACGAAATCTCCTTTGACGCGACAGCAAAGAAAATTGAGGATGAAGCCTTTGGCTCATCTCCGGACGAGGCGCTGGCCCTCATCGTCTACACGTCGGGGACGACCGGCAACCCGAAGGGCGTCATGCTGACCTTCGGGAACCTGCGCGCCAACACGGAGGCCTGCTCCATCAAGATCCAGGTCTTCATTCCGGACGACCGCGTGCTGGTGGTGCTTCCGCTGCACCACGCCTATCCGCTGATGGGCAGCGTGGTGATGCCGATGTCCATCGGGGCGACGGCTGTCTTCGCGCAGGCAATGAGCGGCCCCGCCATCCTGGAGGCGCTCCAGCAGGGGCAGTGCACCTTCATCATCGGCGTGCCGCGCCTCCTGGAGCTCTTCCGCGATTCGGTCATGTCGAAGATCCGCGCCAGCTTCATCGCGCGCTGCCTCCTGCGCATAAGCGCCGCCTGCCATTCGTGGCGCCTGTCGCGCCTCCTCTTCGCCAAGGTCCAGAAGGCCTTCGGCGGCCACATCCGATACATCTCCAGCGGCGGCGCCGCCGCCGACCCGCAGGTCACACGCGACTTCTATGCCCTTGGCCTCCAAGTACTTGAAGGCTATGGCATGACCGAGACGGCTCCCATGATCTCCTTCACGCCGCCCGACCGCCACAAGCCCGGCTCGCCCGGCAAGCCAATCGGCTGCAACGAGTTGAAGATAGAGAACGGCGAGGTCTGCGTCCGCGGCGCAAACGTCATGAAGGGCTACTACAACCGCCCCGAAGAGACCGCGCAGGTCATCGACGCCGACGGATGGCTCCACACAGGCGACCTGGGCTACGTCGACGAAGACGGCTTCCTCTTCCTGACAGGCCGCAGCAAGGAGCTCCTCATCCTCGGCAACGGCAAGAACATCGACCCCAACGAGCTGGAACGCAAGCTCATGGAGAAGTCCGACGGGCTCCTGGCCGAATGCGCCGTGGCTGACGACGGCAAGCGCCTCGTCGCCGTCATGGTCCCGGACATGGACACGATTGCCGCGCGCGGCATCCTCAACATCCGCCAGACCCTCATCGACCAGATTCTCGAACCCTACAACGAAAGCGTGCCCTCCTACAAGCGCGTCCCAGGCCTGATCGTGCGCAGCACCCCCCTGCCCCGCACGCGCCTTGGCAAGCTGCGCCGACACGTCCTCAAGCAGGAACTGGCCAACACACAGCCGGAGAGCCCCGCTGCGGCGCAAAGCGCCGAACCCGCGCCCACAAGCGCCCTCTACCAGACCATCGCGAAGGCGCTGGCGGAACTGGCCGGACGCGCCGTCGGCCCCGACGAGCACTTCGAGCTCGACCTGGGCCTGGACTCGCTGGCCAAGCTCAACCTGCTGAGCGTCCTCTACAAGGAGCGCCAGCTGTCGATCTCTCCCGAGGCGCTCGCCAAGTTCCCGACCGCGCGCGCCCTCTGCCGCGCCATCGACGAGAAGGCCGTCAAGACGGACGACGGTCCGGCGAAACAGACGCCCGCCGCGCAGCTCCCCCTGCCGAAGCCCAGCTGGTCCCACGGCCCGCTGCGGCTGTGCTTCAAGGCGCTGCTGGGCTGCTTCTCCCGCGTGAAGGCCGCCGGCCGCGAAAACCTGCCCGAGGGCGCCTGCGTCTTCGCGCCGAACCACCAGAGCGTCCTGGACGGCCTCTACCTCGGCGGGGTCATGTCCTCCAAACGCTTCAAGGAGACCTACTTCTACACCATCTCCAAGTTCATCGACGGCACATTCACGAGCCGTTTCGCCCGACGCCACAACCTCATCCCCATGGAATTGAACGGCGACCTGCGCACCTCGCTGGCGCTGCTGGAGAATGCGCTGAAACAGGGCAAGTCGGTCGTCATCTTCCCGGAGGGCACGCGCAGCATGGACGGCACCCTCGGCGAGTTCCATCCGACATTCGCGCGCCTCGCGCAGGCGGCGGGCGTCCCCATCGTCCCCGTGGCCATCGACGGCGCCATCAAGGTCATGCCGCGCGGCCACAAGCTCCCCTCCTTCGGCACGGTCAGGCTCACCGTCCTGCCCCCCATCACGCCCAAGCCGGAGGACACGCCTGAATCCCTGCGCGACCGCACCGTCCAGGCCATCAGGGGCGCAATGGGAAAGGCGTAGGCGGAACATGCGTGGCGACAGCGCCTCCGCCGTCGCCACGAACTATTCCATCGCCATCAATCCGCTGCAGGCAGGAAGAGGAGCCTCTTCCAGTCGTATCTATATTTTCCCTTGCCTTCCAAGTAGATGGCGTTCATGAAGAGGCTGTCCGTCATCCGGCTTGCCTTCCAGCGTTCCCAGGCGGCATGAACCTCGTCGGCGTCAATCTGGCCATCGCGGTCGAGGTCCGCCGGATGGACGGGGCTGTCATGCCGACGCGCCTCGGGAAGGGGCGGCGGCCCCGTCGGATGGAAATCCGACGCCTTGAAGCCGTCGATGAGGAACTCGTCCTTCAGAAAACGGAAGTTCGCCACGCCGTCAAGGACGACATAGATGTTGGCAAGTCGGTAGGGGGGCTTGGCTTCGCCGTAGACCAAATCGTCGGCGGAGAACCGGAAGACGAGTCCGTCGTCCTCCGACTGCAGCACTTCAGGCATCATGTCGGGGGTTTCCAGACGGAACTGCGTGCGGCCGTTGACGACGCGCGCGACGCTTCTGGCCACATGGCGTCCGTCGTCGTCCAGCAGCTGCGCGTGGAAGACGACCTCCTCGTCGCGCGGCATGGCCGACGCGTCCTCGAAGGCGAGATGGACTTTCAGACAGTCGAAGCCGTTGCCGGAAGCGGCGTCCGTGCGGACGAATCCGCCCTCGCAGAAGAACTCTTCCTTCAGGCGCAGCGGCCTGTTGTACAGTTCGTCTTCGCGGAGGGGCCGCGAGACGGCAAGCGTCTCGTCGTCCGCCCATGAGTGTGCCGCGAGAGGCACAATCACCTCCATCGGCCCCATCCAGCGCGTGACGCGGCACCTCCTGAAGGCGAGCGTGTCCCCCGCCGCCAGGGACGATTCAAGCGGGGCGAGCGGCACGCCGCCCGTGAAGTGCAGCCGTCCGTCTTTGTTGACGGCGCGGCCGGAGAGTCGCCCCAGGACGATGTCGGGGGCGCCTTCCTTCACAAGATCGCCTTCAAAGCAGTAGGAATCGCCGTCGGCGCCTTCCGGAATGGCGACCGTGAAAGCGACAAAGGCGCTCCTCTCCCCTTGGTACGAGCCGAAGTCCAGGAGGGGCGTCCCCTCCAGACGGGCCGTCTTCGTCGTCATGCCCGCGATGAACTCCGTGCGGTTGACGGTGACGGTTTCGCCTTGGGGCGTGTGCAGGCGCGCCGTCAGCCGTCCCCTGTAGCCCTGTTCCGCCTCCAAGGGAAGAACAGCATTCATATCTCCATTTAATGCAACTATTTCAGGCATAGAAACCCATGTCACGTCATCGGATTTGCGGTTCAGGAGCGAGGCATTGCATGGCGCATATTCCACGATATAGGAAAGCTCGCCCGGCAGCGTTCTCTCCAAGGCGGCCTCCAGGTGGAGGCGGCCTACGCCGTCACCACAGAGCCTGTAGAAGAGCTTCGGGAGACCGCTGTATTTCCATGCGTAGAGCAGGCGGCTCTTCTTCGGGACAGCCTTGGCGCTGACGCGGAGGCGCGCGATGCCGTCCGGACACGCCTCGACCTGGGCGGCGGCGGCGCCCGCCAGCATGACCGCAAAGCCCTCCAGGCCCGTCGCATCTGACGCAAGCGCTTCCAGGGCAATAACTTCACCATTCGGCAGGACGAGTTCGGCCGTGGCGAGGGACGGCAGCCCCCACAGGAGGAGCTGCGCGCGTCCGTCGCCGCCGCCGAATTTGGGCAGAGGGACTTCGAGCGTGCCGAAGGCGGGGCATTCGACCTCCTCCGTCTGTGTGAAGGGAAGCCCTTCGCGCCAGCCTTCGGGCGGCCCTCCCGCCTGGCCGCCACGCGTCAGCCGATAGGGGGCACTGTCGCCCACCGAATGCATGCCGACGTTCTCCTCCTGCGGCTGGAAGGCGCTCCCGCCGTCTCTGGCGAGGATGACCTCGCTGTAGGCCTCCAGCACCTTGGGGCCGCCTTCGTCGGTGATTTTCGGATGGAGGTAGTCGAGGTTCCAGTTGACCAGGGGCGATTCAGGCACGGGGGCCACGGCGGTATGGGCGCTGGCGACAGAGACGATGGAATCGCCGTGGCGGCTGTCCTCCGGCGCGTCGAAGTCATGGTCGTAGCTCAGCCATGCGCTCACCCAGTCCATCAGGTTCCAGCGCGGATTGTAGTGCTCCTCGCCGTTTTCATCGACATAGGGCTTCTGGAAGGGCCAGCGCGCGTTGTGGAGGGAGCCGGTGACCACGTTCACGGGGCAGCGCGGGCTTGCATAGGCGAG
>CACZQQ010000056.1 GCA_902783355.1 uncultured bacterium | reverse complement strand
GTTATAGATGACGCGCTCCACGGTGTCGGCGTATTTGGGGTCGCCAGTGGCGTCGAGGAGGCGCTTCGAGAAGAGGGCCAGGCCGATGGCGGCGCAGCTTTCGGCGTAGTCGCGTTCGTTGGGCAGGTCGTAGTCGCGCGTGAAGGACTCCTGGTGCTGGTCCACGCCGATGCCGCCCGTGATGTACATGCGACGGCCGACGATGTTGTCGTACAGGCGCTTCGTCTGCTCCAGCAGGGCCGTGTCGCCCGTCTCCTGCGCGACGTCCACCGCGCCGCTGAAGAAGTAGACCGCGCGGACGGCGTGGCCGACGGCCTCCGTCTGCTCCATGATGGGCTTGTGCGCCTGGACCTGGCAGGTCCTGTCGTCGGCCATGGTCTTCTCCACTTCGCTGAAGTAGTTGGGCCTCGTGCCGCGCTGCAGGATGAAGTATCTGGCCAGGTCGAGGTAGCGCTTCCGGCCGGTGGCGCGGTAGAGCTTGACGAGCGCCAGCTCCAGTTCCTCGTGGCCGGGCCAGGCGTGGCGCTGCCCCTCGTCCGGCCCGAAGACGGTGGCGATGTAGTCGGCATAGCGGCACATCGCGTCAAGGAAGTTGCGCCTGCCAGTGGCGTCGTAGTGGGCGACGGCCGCCTCGATCAGGTGTCCCGCGCAGTACAGCTCATGCCAGGCGCCGATGTTCGTCCAGCGCTTCTCGGGCTCGACGACGGTGAAATGGCAGTTCAGATAGCCGTCGGGCTGTTGCGCGGAGACGACGAGGTCCACGAGTTCGTCGAGGCGGGCCTCCATGGCGGCGTCCGGCTGGATGATGAGCATCTGGGCCATGCCCTCCAGCACCTTGGCGACGTCCGAATCCCAGAAGACATGGGGCTGCTTCGGCTCGCCCTTCTTCCAAGTCAGCTTGAAGGCGTCGAGGCGGCCGGTCTCCTGCGAGCGCTCCAGGCAGGCTGGAATCGTGACATCGTGCCCGATGCGCTGGCGCGGCGCCAAAAAGGCGTCATTCAGGCGGATGTGCTTCAGGGTGCTGTTGTCCATATGTCTTGCTACTCCAACGTGAGGAATGTGGCCGTCTCGAAATGCGCGGTCCGCGGGAACATGTCAAAGAGGGCGAGGTGCTTCAGGCGGTAGCCGCCGGCGGCGAGCGGCTTCAGGTCGCGCGCCAGCGTGGCGGGATTGCAGGAGACGTAGGCGACGCAGCGCGGGCGGCTCTTGAGGATCGCCTCCAGCACGCGCGGCTGGCAGCCCGTCCGGGGCGGGTCCAGCACGACGGCGGTCGTGGCGGCGGGAAACTTGCGCAGCAGTCGCGGCAACGCCTTCTCTGTCGTCTCCGCGACGATCTGGTGGGCGAGGCCAACCTTGGCCATGTTGTGCTTGGCGGCCTCGGTGGCCTCGGGGTCGCTTTCGATGAGGAGGCGCTCCACGAAGGGCGACTTCAGGGCGGCGGCGAAGGTGCCCACGCCCGAATAGGCGTCCACGAGGCTGGTCAGCCAGGGGATTTCCTTCATCCAGCCGTCCACCGTCCGCACCACTTCGGAGGCGACAGGCGGATTCACCTGCCAGAAGGAGCCGGCGGGGACGGCATATTCGACGTCGGCGAGCGTCTCGCGCAGCCACGGCAGGTTCTTGGGGGGCTTGCCGAAGAAGAAGAGGTGCTTGTCGCCGCTTGTCTGCCGCAGCGTCACGGCGCCCGGCGTCTCGCGGAAGCGCCTTGGGGCGCCTCCCTTCCCTCTGGACGGCTTCGGCGGCGCGGCGGGCGGCGTCTCTTCCGGCGGCGCCTGCGCGGGATCCTTCTCCGCGCGGCGGGCGTTCTGCCTGGCCCAGTCGCTCTTGAGGGCGCTCTGCAGCAGGGAGTTGAGCGCGTCGCAGACCAGCGCGCAATGGTGGATGGGCAGCAGTGTCTTGTTGTCCAGCTTGTAGTAGCCGTATTCGACGACCTTCCTTACGCCCTCCCCGTCCTCTTCGGGCACGCGAGGCCGTTCGAAGGCCTCCAGGCGGAACTTGTTGCGGTAGCCGTAGGGGCGTGGGGCGGGGAGGCACGGCTCGATGGGCGGCAACTCCGTGAAACCGCCGATGCGCCGCAGAAGGTCTCCCAGCTGCTTGCGCTTGGCGGCGAGCTCCTGCTCGTAGCCGATGTGCTGGTACTGGCAGCCGCCGCAGACGCCGTAGTGCTTACACAAAGGCGCGCACCGTCCGGGTCCGGGGGTCAGGATCTCCACGATCTCGCCATACCCGAAGGTCTTGCGGACGGAGGTCAGGCGGACGCGCAGGCGGTCGCCCAGGGCTGCGTAGGGAACGAAGACCACGCCGCCCTCCGGCAGGCGCGCCACGCCGTCGCCGCCAAAGGCGATGTCCGTGATTTCAATCTCGTATTCTTGGTTGATTTCCATAGGGTTCGTCTCAAATCAAGTGGAACATGGAGGCGATAGCCTGGGCGGGCGTATGGGTCGGCACGGGAAGGCCGGCCACCGCCAGGGGCGTGTTGCAATAGAAGCGGTGGCAGAGGGCGCCGACGGCCTCCGGCGGAAGCCCCTCCCGGGAAACCTCCTCAAAACTCGCTTCAACACTAAGTTGTTCAGCCATAAGAAGATATAACTGCCTCTCCTCCAGAATCCGCGGTCCGCCGCAGTCGAAGATCCTGCCGCGGGCGCCAGATGCCTTCGGGCACCCCAGAATGATCTCCGCCAAGTCGAAGACGCAGAGTGGCTGCACAAGCCAGTGGCCGCCGCCCGCCAGGGGAATCGGCCGCCCCGCCTTCAATGCCGCAATGGTTTCATGCAGGGGGGCGAATGGCGGGAAGAGGCCCTCCTGGCGTCCGGGCCCCAGCACAAGGGTCGGGCGCAGGATGGTCCAGGCGAAATCGGGGGCGGCCTGGAGGAAGAGGGTCTCGCAGCGGCGCTTCAGGCCGGCGGGGCTTCCGTCCTCCACGTAGAAGGCGCCTTCCGAAACCTGCGGAAAGGTACGCCGCGCGGGATCGTAGACGGCATCGTCCGACAGGAAGACAAGATGCGTGCCCTGGTGGCCGAAAAGGGCAATGTCCTGCAGGGCGTCCGCCGGACGGTAGCCGATGCAGTCCACCACCAGGGAATACTCCTTCCTGCCAGTGCGGCGCTTCTCGGCCGCAAGGGCCGCCTCAAGCGCGCCGGGCTGCGTGCGGTCCGCCGTCAGGGCATGGACCCCCATGGGCACGGGGCGCCGCCCGCGCGTAACCACGGTCACGTCGTAGCCGGACTGCAACGCGGCGGTCGCCAGTGCGCCCGAAATGAAGCCGCTGCCGCCCAGAATCAGCAGGCGCCTCTCGTCGGCGCCACGCGGCAGCTCCAGCGTCAGTTCCGGCAGAGGCGTCAGCGCGGCGACCATGCCGGGCAG
>CACZQQ010000055.1 GCA_902783355.1 uncultured bacterium | reverse complement strand
TCGGCCTTCCACCGTTCATGGAGGCTGGCGGGCACGAGGCCCTCGGCGGGCTTCAGGCGGTTGAGCTCCGCCTCCGTCCCCGCCGCGTCGCACTCCGTGACGCGGAACTCGCCTGTGGTCAGGTCCAGGACCGCCAGGCCGAACTTCTCCTTGACGGGGCAGAGGCCCACCAGATAGTTGCTCTTGCTGGCGGTGAGGTTGCCCTCCTCCATCAGCGTGCCGGGGGTTATGACCTCCGTGACGTCCCGCTTGACAAGCCCCTTGGCCAGCTTGGGGTCCTCGACCTGGTCCGCCAGCGCCACCTTGTAGCCGGCGGCCAGAAGGCGCGCCACGTACTGGCGGACGGCGCGGTAGGGCACGCCGCAGAGGGGGGCCCCCGCGCGGCTCGTCAGCACGACATCCATCAGCGGGGCCGCGGTCTTGGCGTCGTCGAAGAACATCTCGTAGAAGTCGCCCATGCGGAACATGAGGAGCGTGTCCGGCGAGAGGCCCTGCTTCGCCTGCATGTATTGCCGCATGCCGGGCGTCAGCTCGCCGTTGGGGGAGGCGTTCTTCTTGGAGGGTTGTCCTTTATTTGGCATTGTTGTCCTGTTTCCGAAGAATGTCATTGGCGACAAGGATGCCGGAGAGCATGCTGCCGACGATGCCGCAGAGGCCGTGGTCGGTGCCGGCCAGGCGCAGGTTGCCCACGCCGGTCTGCCCGTCGCGGCACTTGTCGGGCGAGCCGTAGAGGGCGCCGTTGCGGTGTCCGGTGAAGCGGCGGAGGGTGCGCGGCGTGAAGACGTCGAGGGTGCGAGCGCCTTCGGCGAGGCGCGGATGGCGGCGCCGCAGCGCCGTCAGGCAGGCCTGCGCGACTTGCGCCTTGGCGGCGCGGTAGGCCTCTTCCGTCCGCGCGCCGTCCAGCCAGAAGGCGCCGTCGGTCAGGCAGCTGACGCGGAAGCCCCTCCCCTCCGCCATGCCGACGTAGTTGGCGGGGGCGCAGACAAGAAAGGAATCCGGCTCGGCCAGCGGGTCGGCGGGCGGCGCGAAATCAAAGGTCTCGCGCTGGCAGACGAATTCGACGCATTCTGTAAATCCTAGGCGCGCAGGAGGTTGCGTTGCCTTGAAGAGGCATTCGACGAAGCCGGGGGCGCCGCCGGGGCGGCAGGACGCAAGTGGCTGCGGCGCGGCAGACGCGCCGTCCACAAGGGCCAGTGTCTCCACGGCGCCAATGGTGGAGAGGAGATGGCGCGCCTCGTGCGTCTCGCCGCGCGCGTCCACCACGCCGACGGCGCGGCCGCCCTCCGTCAGGATGCGTCGGACGGCGCATCCTGTGCGGAGGAGTCCGCCGGCCTCCTCGAAGCGCCGCCGCAGGAGGCCGATGAGGCGCGGCATGCCCTCGCGCGGGCGGCAGAGGCCCTCCTGCAGGACGCTCTTGAAGAGAATCGCGAAGTCGGTGAAATCCATGTCGCCGGCCCGTGCGTTCCCGTAATACATGACGGGCAGGCAGAGGAGGTCCGCCAGGCGGCGGTCGGCCGTGCAGGCCATGATGACGGAGCGCGCGGAGAGGCCGCTGGGCGCCAGGCTCGTGTAGCCGACCTCCTCGACGCGCCGCACCAGCTCGTCAAGCCCCGACGCGCTCTTCGGGAAGAGGGCCTTCAGCTGGGCGGTGAAACGGCCGAAGTCGTTGTCGAGGACCACGCGCGTGCCGGGCAGGACGATGGCGGAGTGGCCCTGGGGGCACAGCTCCAGTTCGTCGCGGCTGAGGCGCAGCTGGCGCAGGACGAGGTTGAGGGGCGATCCGCCATCGGAGGAGGGCGCGAAATTAGTCATGGCGTGCAGCCCGACGTCGTGGACGGCGTCTCCCCTGCGGTAGAAGGAGTTCAGGCCGCCGAGGGCGGTGTGGCTCTCGAAGAGGGCCACGCGGCCGCCGAAGCGGGCCAGGCGCACGCCGGCCGCCAGCCCCGACAGGCCGCCGCCGATGATGAGGTGGTCGAAGGCCGCCATGCCCTACCGCATGGCGTCGATGAAGGCCTGGCGGGAGCGCTCGATGACGCCGTCGTCCACGCAGATGGCCAGCCGGAAGAAGCCCGCGTAGCCGAAGCCGGAGCCGGGCACCGCCAGAATGTGGTGCTGCGCCAGCTTCCCGACGAAGGCGACGTCGTCCGCCGTGGGGGCCTGCGGGAAGAAGTAGAAGGTGCCGGCGGGCATTTGGTACTTGATGCCCGCCTCGTCGAGGATGGCGGCCATCTTGGCGCGGCGGCGCGCATAGACGGCCAGCTGCTCCTGCTGGAGGCGGCGCGTCAGCGGCAGGTCGGCCATCGCCTTGATGATGAGCTTCTGGCCGATGCACGGCGCGTTGACGAAGCCCAGGATGCGGTTGGTCAGGATGCAGCCGGCGGTCAGCTCGGCGGCCAGCTCCTTGCCCATGGCGGGATTGATGCACAGGTAGCCCACGCGCTCGCCCGCCAGCCCCAGGTTCTTCGAGAAGGAGGAGCAGATGACCGAATATTCGTAGCGCGGCAGGACGGAGGGCACCTCGCGGCCGTCGAAGGCCAGGAAGCGGTAGGGCTCGTCCGCGATCAGGATGATGGGGCGGCCGTGGCGCGCGGACGCCTTGCGCAGCACGTCGCCGAGCGCCTCGATCTCGTCGGCGGTGTAGATGACGCCGGCGGGGTTGTTGGGGCTGTTGATGACGAGGGCGCGGGTGCGCTCGTTCAGCGCCGCCGCGATGCCGTCGATGTCCAGCTTGAAGGTGCCCTTCGCGCTCGGGACGGGCTTCAGGACGCCGCCGTAGTTGCCGCAGTAGGAGCCGTATTCCACGAAGTAGGGGGCGGGGCAGACCACCTCGTCGCCGGGGGCGAGGATGGCGCGGAAGAGGCAGTTCAGGCCGCCGGCCGCGCCGACGGTGATGACGATGTTGGCGGCGGGCATTTCGCTGCCCTGCTCCGCCTCCGTCCAGCGCGCCAGCGCCTCGCGGGCGGCGGGATAGCCTGCGTTGGGCATGTAGCCGAGGCCGGCGGGCACGTCGACTTCGGGCGGCAGCGCCTTGAGGCCGTCGACGACGGTGGAAGGCGGATTGAGGTCGGGGCTGCCCAGGCTGAAGTCGTAGACATTCTCCGCGCCGAACTGCTTCTTCATCTCGATGCCCGCCTCGAACATGCGGCGGATCCACGAGGAGTTCTGCTGGAAGACCTTGATCTGGTCGGAAACAATCTGCATTGTCGTTCTTCCTTATTCCTTATTATTTAGTGTATTGTTCGACTTTCTCGTCGATTTCACTGAAAAGGCCCTGGTCGAACTCAAGCCAGACGGCGCTGCGGATGACCAGGACGAGCGACTCGCCTGTTCCGCGCCAGAGCACGTCGTAGCCGATGCCGCTCATGCGGAAGCGGGGGCCGTCGGGCCCGAAGGGCCCCGCCACCTGCACGGCCGCGGCGCTGCGGACCTCGCCCTTCTGCTGGTCGAAGAGGCACAGCGGACTCGCGATGACGTATCTGCCGGCCTGCTCACCCTCCAATGTCATCTGGAAGCCGAAGAGGGAGAAGAGAGGCGCCTCAAGCCGCGCGCGCGCGCCGCTGACGCGCCACCGCACACGCTCCGTGCCCGTGCCGGAAAGCGTCAGCAGGTTCTCGCCGTTGGTGTGGAAGCCCTGGACCTCCACCAGCCCGTTCCCCAGGCTGAACTCGTCCCGCGCGGACAGCGCGGCCGAAAGCCCCAGCAGCAGGAGAGCCAGAATGGAGAGGAGGCGTCTTGCCATGGCAAACTGCTTCTACAACCCGTATCTTTTCTGCGCCGCCTGACGCCAGCAGCCCCGCGCCGTCAGCAGCCATTTGCCGAACTCGCGCACCGCGCCGCGGCCGCCAAAGGCCGACGTCTGCAAGTCGGCGTACTCAAGCAAGTCCGGCTCGGCGTCCCCGACGGCGACGCCAAGGCCGCAGGCACGGCAGGCGCCTGCGTCAATCCAGTCGTCGCCAATGTAGACGCATTCCTCAAGGGTGAACCCGCGGGAGGCGGCCAGCTCTGCAATCGCCTCCTCCTAGCTCAGCACGCTCTCCAGCATGAAGTCCAGCTTGAGCTCGGCGGCACGCGTGCGGTTGGTGGTGCTCTTGCGGCCCGTGATGACGCCCACCGCGATGCCCGACGCCATCATCAGCTTGATGGCGGAGCCATCGCGCACGTCGAAGAACTTGATCTCGTCGGCGGAGCCGCAGCCGTAGCCAATGCGGCCGTCGGTGAGCGTGCCGTCCACGTCCATCGCCACCAGCTTGACGGCGCGGGCGCGCTCAAGGCAAGTCGCCTCGTCGGTAATGAAGCGCATGTCTAGCGCCCCTCCTTGACGAGGCGGTGGATGCTGGCCGCCATCGACAGGACATTCTCTAAATCCTTCAACCGCAAGGAGTTAGCACCATCAGAGAGTGCCTTGTCCGGATCGGGGTGGACCTCCAGGAAGAGGGCGTCGATGCCGACGGCGGCGGCGGCGCGCACAAGCGGCGGCACGAGGTCGCGGTTGCCGCCGGAGCAGGTCCCGTTGCCGCCGGGCAGCTGGACGGAGTGCGTCCCGTCGAAGACGACGGGGCAGCCGAGGCCGCGCATGGTGACGAGGCCCCGCATGTCCACGACGAGATTGTGGTAGCCGAAGGTGGTGCCGCGCTCCGTCAGCAGGACGCGCTGGTTGCCGGCCGCCTCCAGCTTGCCGACGACCGCCTTCATGTCCTCCGGCGCCAGGAACTGCCCCTTCTTCACATTGACGGGGCGGCCGGTGGCGGCGGCGGCCAGCAGCAGGTCGGTCTGGCGGCAGAGGAAGGCGGGAATCTGCACGATGTCGGCGACCTCCGCCACCGCGTCGCACTGGAAGGGCTCGTGGACGTCGGTGACGATTGGCACGCCGAACTCCTCCTTGACGGACGCGAGGATCTCCAGGCCGGCCTGCTCTCCGGGTCCGCGGAAGGAGGAGATGCTCGTGCGGTTGGCCTTGTCGAAGGAGGCCTTGAAGACGTAGTTGAGGCCGAGGCGTTCGCAGATCTCCTTGGCGGCGGAGGCCACCTCGCGGCAGACCTCCAGCGACTCGGCCACGCAGGGCCCCGCCAGCACCAGAAGCGGATTGTCGCCGCCGACGCCGATGCCTTCCGCAATCTCAAATTCAGCCAGGCTCATTTCAGACCTCCTTCACGGATGAGTTCCTCGACACGCGCAATGTCTTCGGGCACATCGACATCCGCCGTGCGCTCGTGCGCGGTCAAAACGCAGATGCGGGCGCCGTTCTCCAGCGCGCGCAGCTGTTCAAGTTTCTCGCAGGCCTCCAGCCGCCCCGTCGGCCACTGCACGAACTGGCCGAGGAAGGCGCGCCTGTAGGCGTAGAGCCCCCAGTGCAGCAGCGGCTCCACCGCCTCG
>CACZQQ010000054.1 GCA_902783355.1 uncultured bacterium | reverse complement strand
GGCGTGGCGGAGTTCCTCAAGTCGAAGAATCCCGCGCTGAAGGCCGTCGCGGTGGAGCCGGACACCAGCCCCGTGCTGGCCGGCGGCGCGCCTGGCCCGCACAAGATCCAGGGCATTGGCGCGGGTTTCGTTCCCAAGGTGCTCAATACGAGCATCATAGATGAAATCATCGGGGTCTCGGCGGAGAATGCAGGCAAGACGGCCCGCGCGGTCGCCGCGCAGGAGGGGCTTCTCGTGGGCATCAGCTCAGGCGCCGCCCTCTACGCCGCGCTGGAGCTTTCGAAGCGTGCCGAGTTCGCCGGCAAGCGCATCGTGGCGCTCCTGCCCGACACCGGCGAGCGCTATCTCTCGACGTGGCTCTTCGAATAGAGACGGTCCCTAGTAGTGTTTGACTTTAATCCGCTTGCACTTGCATTGTTCTTTTGGGCTGATTGTTTCGCGCTTTTCGCCTTACGTGCGAGTGCACGCGCGGCTCAAATCACGAAAAATCATCTCCAAAACTCCAACGCAATTGTTAATGGATTAAAGTCAAACCCTGCTAGCAGGGCCTGCGGGGGCTCCTCCCGCCCCCGTCCCGCGCCCCCGCGCCTCCATCTTCAATGCTTCGCGCCCCCATCAGGCCTCCAGCCTCCTGGGGGCGTTCTGCGTTCATGAAAAAAGAGAAAAATGCATTCGCGGCTTGATTTTTCGTCGCGGATGGCCTATAATATGTCAGAATCCCGAAGACGGATTCATCGCAACAGAAAATTCGGGGGGGGTAGCCGCAGGGTTGCCTCTCTTCGAGCGTAACCCAACAAAGGAGAGAAGAGAACATGAAGAAGTCGTTCACCCTGATTGAATTGCTCGTCGTCATCGCCATCATCGCGATTCTGGCGGCGATGCTGCTGCCCGCGCTGGCGAAGGCCCGCGCCAAGGCCCGTTCCATCAGCTGCATCAGCAACCTGAAGCAGTGCGCCCTGGCCGAGGCCATGTACAGCGAAGACAGCAACACCTGGCTGCCCCTGAACGCCGGCGGCTTCTACTACACCAAGCTGGGCGCGACGCTGCACTGGTGGCACGGCTGGCTGGTCTCCCACGAGTATCTCCAGTTCAACGGCGCAGGCAACTGCCCGATGATTGGCGTCAAGAACGTCATCGGCACGGAGCACTACTCCGGCTACGGCTCGCAGATCGTGGACAGCGCCGCCAACGCCGAAGGCCGCATGTACTACCGCAAGGGCCTCTACACCGCCGGCGCGGACGGCTCCGGCTCCAGCAACCTGCCGCAGGTGTGGGTGAACGGCGGCATGGCCTCGAGCCCCTCCGACGTCTTCTTCAACTTCGACTCCACCCGCGAGGGCCGTGCCTCCTTCGGCACCAAGTCGAACACCTACTGCATCGACGGCTGGAACAACGACAAGGCCGCCATCCACGAAGGCCGCGTCAACATGAACTTCCTCGACGGCCATGCCGCCGGCATGATGCCGCAGGAGTGGGCCGCCCTGATGAAGGACAACAAGAAGGACTACGACACCAACCACCTCTACATCTTCATCGGCAGTGGCGATGGCAGCGAAGGCTGGTCCAACATCTCCATCTAATGACGCGCTGATTCATCCACGGCCTGTCCGACGTCTGTCGGGCAGGCCTTTCCTTGTTAATGCTAACTGCTTGGGGTGCAAATGGTTAACAAGATCCTCCTTGCCTTGGCGTCTCTCCTGTGCGTAGCCACGGCCTTCGGCGGCTTCGTCATCCACAACGAGGACTGCACGCAGTATTTCATCGAGGAGAGCTACTCCGCCGACGAGGCGGGGGCGCGCAAGTACCTCGCCCGCTATCTGGAGACCGGCAGCGAGAACCTCAAGATCCTGATGCTGAACCCGCAGGGGCAGATGGCCAGCTACGACAGCAAGGTGCTGCGTCCGGCCTGGACGGTCTTCGAGCGCAACGCGGACGGGCTGCTGGCCTACAAGGGCAAGGCGCTGCCGGAGCGCACTTCGAAGATGTACGACCGGATGCAGGCGATGCAGACGGCCGGCCTTGAGAAGGATGTCTTCTCCGTCTGGATCAGGCAGGCCCGCGAGGCGGGCGTCTCGCCGTGGATCAGCGTCCGCATGAACGACGTGCACGGCGCGGACGACGACGACGGCTACATGATGTGCGACCTGTGGAAGCAGCACCACGAGTTCTGGCTGAACACCTACTACGGCAAGAACTGGAACGCGCGCCAGCTGGACTACGCCCATCCCGAAGTCCGCAAGCTCTACATGGACGTCATCGCCGAACTGCTGGAGCGCTACGACTGCGACGGCATCGAGCTGGACTTCATGCGCTTCTGCCAGGTCTTCCGCTATGGCCACGAGATCGACGACGCCCCCCTGCTGACCGAATTCGTCCGCGAGGTGCGCTTCCGCTGCAACGAGAAGGCCGCCGCCGTCGGCCACAAGGTCGGCGTGGCGGTGCGCGTGCCCGCCGACCCGCGGGACGCCTACGGGCGCGGCTTCGACGTGGAGGCGTGGCTGGACGAGGGCCTCGTGGACATCGTGACCCCCACCGTCTTCTTCTGCAGCAACTGGGACGACGTGCCCGTGCACATCTGGCGCAAGATCATCGCCGACAGGGCATTGCTGACGCCGTGCGTGGAGTCGGGCAACCAGCCCTCGCCGCCCTACTGGCCGCAGGCCTTCGGCGCCCCCTTCGACTACGCGCTGGCCAACCTCTACTACGCCCGCGGCGCGGACGGCATCTACACCTTCAACCACTTCGGCAACAACATCGAGCACTACAAGCGCCTGGCCAATCCCGCGCTGAACGCCGCCCAGATCCGCCGGACCCTCCTGAGCTACTGCGACGCGACCCGCGCGGGCTACAACTACAGGCCGCTGCCCATCACCGTCGACGGCGGCTTCCAGCAGCTGCGCCTCAACATCGGCACCCGCCCGGAGCCGGGCCGCAACGTGCAGCTCATCGTCGCCACGGAGAACTCCTTCCCCGACGGCAAGGTGCCCGAGGTGCGCCTCAACGGCGTCCTGCTGCCGAAGGGAAACCATCCGGGCGGCTACGGCTATCCGCAGCGGATCAAGCAGTACCAGTGCTACGCCGTCCCCGCCGGCACGCTGACCACCGAGGGCAACGTCATCGACATCCGCTATCCGCATGGCGGCAGCGTGACAGTCGACTGGGTCGAACTCTACATCGGCGCCGCCAAGTGACAGGAGCGCGATGACCGAAGGGGTTCTGCAATACCGCGTGCCGTATGCCGACACGGACCAGATGGGCTTCGTCTACTACGGCAACTATCTGACCTACTTCGAGCGCGGCCGCAACGAGCTGATGCGGGGGCTTGGCTTCACCTACAAGGAGCTGGAGGCCCTGGGCGTCGGGCTTCCCGTCATCGAGGCCCATGCCAGCTACCACGCCCCCGCCCGCTACGACGACCTGCTGACCATCAAGGCGCGCCTGGCGGAGGCGAAGGGCCTGCGCCTGAAGGTCGAATGCACGGTCTGGCGCGGCGAGACCCTCTTGGCCGACGGATGGACGGTGCATGTCTTCATCGACCTGAAGAGCGGCCGCCCCGTGCGGCCGCCGGCGGAGATGACGGCACGCCTGGGCCTGTAAGACGGAAAATTGCACATCCGCGCCTTCCGGAGGTGGCGAAATCCGGTTGGCGGGGTAGATTACGCGAAATTACCGCCTGGGGGCGGCAAGAACCACATTACAAGTTCCACAATTCAGGGAGGCATTCCAACCATGGCAGGCGAATATACCCGTTGCCCGCATTGCGACTGCAAGGTGAAAATCAGCGAGGTGGAGGCCGAGGACGGCTTCTGCCCCGAGTGCGGCCAGCTGGTCATGGAGTCCAAATTCGGCAAGATGTTCGACGAGGAGGCCGAGGACATGGGCGACATGGACGGCGCCTACAGCGACGAGAACGACAACGAAGATGAATACATGGGCGACGACATCATGCAGCCCGACATCCTCGACGAACTGAACAACGAGGACGACTTCCCGCTGGACGACGACGACGAGGCGGCGGCCGAGGAAGGTCCCTCCGGCGGCAAGCGTCGCCGCAGCGGCGGCGCTTTCGGCGGCCGCAGCTCCTCCCGCCGCAAGAAGAAATAGGAATTGTACATTGTACTGTACATTGTACATGTAGAAGCGAAGAATGGCAGAAGAGAAGAATGACAGCCAGGCCGGCACGCTGGACTTCCAGGGGCCGGCCCCCAATGCCGCCCAGTATACGTCGGAGGCCATCAAGAGCCTCAGCGAACTGGAGCATATCCGACAGCGCCCGGGCATGTACATCGGGCGACTCGGCAACGGCGAGCACAACGACGACGGCATCTACGTCCTCCTGAAGGAGGTCGTGGACAATTCCATCGACGAGTTCCTCATGGGGGCGGGCCGGAAGATTGTCGTCACCATCACCGAGGAGAGCCGCGTGACCGTGCGCGACTTCGGGCGCGGAATTCCGCTGGACAAGCTGAAGGACTGTGTCTCCAAGATCAACACGGGCGGCAAATTCGACACGGGGGAGGACGGCAAGCCGCGCGTCTTCTCAAGTTCCATCGGCATGAACGGCGTCGGCCTGAAGGCGGTCAACTTCCTCTCGGAAGAGTTCGAGGCGACCTCCTGGCGTGGCGGCAAGATGAAGTCGGTCCTCTTCCGCGAGGGCGCCTTTGTCAGCGAGCGCCATGGCAAGACCGCCGAACCCGATGGCACGCAGATCTCCTTCGTGCCCTCACGCCAGATCTTCCCCGGCTATCATTTCGAGAACAAGTTCGTGGAGAGGCGCATGCAGCACTATGCGTGGCTCAACGCCGGCCTCTCCATGGAGTACAATGGCACCAAATACTACTCCCGCAGAGGGTTGCTTGATCTTCTGGAGAACAAGCTGGAGCACAATGCCCTCTACGACATCATCCATTTCAAGACCGACAATCTTGAGTTCGCCTTCTGCCATACCAACTCCTCCGGCGAAAACTATTACTCTTTCGTCAATACGCAGTACACCAACGATGGCGGCACTCATCTCTCCGCCTTCCGCGAGGGCATTGTCAAGGGCATCAACGAGTTGGCGCCCAAGGACAAGCAATTTGACAGCGACGACATCCGCGGCGGCATCGCCGGCGCCATCGCCATCCGGCTTCAAGACCCCATCTTCGAATCGCAGACGAAGAACCGGCTGGGCAACACGGAGGTGCGCACGCCCATTGTCAACGAGGTGAAGGCGGCCATCGTCGCCTATCTTTTCAAGCATCCCGACGTCAAGACGGCCATCTTTGAGAAGATCAGCAAGAACGAGAGCGTCCGCAAGCAGATCCAGAACATCCGGAAGGGGGCCAAGGAGCTGGCCGCCAAGTCCGCCATCAAGATCGACAAGCTGCGCGAATGCAAGTTCCATTTCAACGAGATGGATTCCAAACGCAAGGAGGCGGACAAGCAGAAGTGCCTTGATTCCATGATCTTCCTGACAGAGGGCGACTCCGCCGCCGGTTCCGTCTCCGCCTCGCGGGACGCCGAGACGCAGGCCGTCTTCGCCCTCCGCGGCAAGGTCGAGAACTGCTACGGCCTCTCGAAGGAGATCATCTACAAGAACGAGGAGCTCTACGGCATCATGCGCGCCCTCGGCATGGAGGACAACCTCGACAACCTGCGCTACGGCAAGGTCGTCATCGCCACCGATGCCGATACCGACGGCTTCCACATCCGAATCCTCCTCCTCACCTTCTTCCTCACCTTCTTCCCGCAGCTGGTCTCCTCCGAACATCTCTTCATTCTGGAGACGCCGCTCTTCCGCGTCCGCAGCAAGAAGCACAAGCCCATCTACTGCTACAGCGAGGCGGAACGCGACCAGGCCGCCGCCGAAATCGGCCGCGATTGCGAAATCACGCGATTCAAGGGACTTGGCGAAATCAATCCCGACGAGTTCAAGCAGTTCATCCGCGGCGACGCCATCCGCCTGCAGCCCGTCACCGTCGAATTCCCGCGCAAGCTGGACGACCTGCTGGGCTTCCT
>CACZQQ010000053.1 GCA_902783355.1 uncultured bacterium | reverse complement strand
GAGAACGCGCCCGACCTGGAGGCCACGCTTGAATTCTTCGAGAACGACCCCGCCTTCCTGGGCACCGTCAACGGCGCGGGCGTCAAATACGACACCGCCAACGGCGTCGCGAAGACGGAGACCGCCTTCACCGCCGCCAAGCGCACCCTCTATTTCAAGTTCAACGCCGTCAAGGGGCGCCGCTATGTCTTCTCCGTGACCGCCGGTTCGGCCGACAACGCCCCCACGCTGGCGGCCCTCTACGCCAACACCGCCAAGATCACCGCCGCCGTCCACGCCATCAACGGCGACAAGTCCGCCGCCACGACCGCATTGGTCAAAAACGAGACCAACGGCTTCGCCGCCCTCGCGGACGGCCTCTTCTTCGAGCCGACAGCCACCGCCGACTACTACCTGTGCCTGACGGCCGACAGCACGCTGGCACAGAACACGCCTTTCGCCCTGCGATACCATTGGCTGACGGACGCCGCGACGCCCGGCACGCTGGGCAAGCCTCTCTGGTCGGGCATACAGAACGGCAAGTGGAGCATGGACTACGATGCGGCCGTCGCCTCCAAGAAGCCCTTCCTCCTCTACTTCGCCGCGCTGGCCTGGTGCCCCCATTGCGCCTCCCTGGAGCATCTCGTCCTCGACACGGACGCCTTCAAAAACGCGGCCAAAAACATCCCGCTGGTCGTCCTGGACAACCGCCGACGCGGCGAGACCACGGGGCCGACCCTCCTCTATGCGGCTTCCTACCGCAGCTACGCGGGCATCACACTTGCCAATGCCGCGAACAAGCTCGCCGCCAACCAGCAAATCCAGCATGAACTGACGCTTCCCGACGCGGCCCGCGTCAACTATCCGACCATCCTCCTCTGCCAGGGGCAGGACGACGGCTCCGTCAAGGTCTTCGGACGCACCGACCACACGGCACGGAAGGAGTTCCCCGTCGGGACAGATTTCGCCACCCATGCCACCAATCTCGTCGACAACCTGCTGGCACTGCTGGATGACGAATACGAAGAGACGGACAATCTCGCCGCCACCACCACCGCCGTCCTCGACTTCGACGACACGGAGGAGACGGTGCTTCCGGCCGTCATCGGCGGCGTCGACGCCGTCGACTGGCGCACCGTCAACTTCAACATGGGCCTCAAGCAGACCTTCACCATCCTGGCGGACGAGCTGGCGGATGACGCCGATGTCTCCATCGGCATCTACAAGGACGGCGAGCTGGAGATCGAATCCAACGGCACGGGAGACGAGCCGCCCGTCCTTGAGTTCACCGCCGACGCAGGCACTTCCTGGAGCCTGAAGATCGCCGTCGACGGCCAGGCGACCGCCGTCCCCTACGCGCTGGTCTGCCTGCCCGACCAGGAGAACCGCCCCTACGAGGCTGGCTTCGGGAGCAGCATCTATTCCGCCCGCGGCGTTGACGGGGCAATCACCCTGGATGTCCTGTGGAGACGCAACCTGGACACGACCGAGGCTGCGTACCTCATGGTATTCAAGGAGGGCCAGGGCACGCTGGCGCAGGACATCTACGAGATCGGCCCCGGCGAGGAGGGCGTCCTCTACACCCTGCCCATCGAAGTCACGGGCCTCACCGCGGCCGGCGGCGAAACGACGCTCACCCTGATTCCCATGACCGCCAACTGCGAGGTCACGGAGGAAGGCGCCGAGGCGGCCGTCCGCGTCGTCGGCGCGCCCGTCTTCACCGAATTCGACAACGGGGCCACGCACGAGCTGGCCTTGTGCCAGAACATGGAGATGACCGAGGAGATCCTCCCCGTCCTCAATGGCCTCACGGAAACCACGGACTTTAATCTGCAGGGAATCCTGCCGGAAGGGATTTCGCTGGCATACCAGCCCAGCGGCAACCCGGACGAGAAGGGGGCCGGCTTCATCATCGTCAGCGGCACGCCCCTGAAGGCCACGACGGCGCCGAAGGTGGTCACCGTGCGGCTGAAGACCGGCGAAGGCACCCTCGGCGCCACGCTGAAGCTCGCCTTCACGGTCCTGCCGCTGGCCGACGTCAACCCGACGGCGGGCACCGCCGCCTCCTACAGAGGCCATCTCGCCGACAAGAACAACAAGGGCCTGAAGGGCGTCTTCACCCTGACCCGCAATCCCGCAAGCGGCCAGCTCGCCCTGGACCTGCGGACTATCGACAATCCTGACGAGACCATCCATGCCGAAGCCGACGCATGGACCGTGGACGCCGACGGCACCGCCACCGCCGAGTTCGCCGTGGCCGACAAGACGCTCGCCCTCGCGCTGACCACGGAGGGCGTCGCCAGCGGCACCTACGATGCGCAGACGACCGTCTCCTTCGCGCCTGACATGACGGCGGAGGAGGCCGACGAATACGCCGGCCAGTACAACATCTCCCTTGAATCGGGCCATGACACCTTCAAGGGCTACGGCGGCATGGTCATGACCGTCGACGACGATGGCGGCGTGACCTTCAACGCCTTGCTGCCCAACGGCGTGTCCATTCTGGAGCGCGAGGGACACCTTGTCCTGGAGAAGGGCCAGGGCGTCCTCAACCTGCTGGAGGCCGAAGGGGACGACACGCTGGCCGGCCGGCTGGCCATCACCCCCAAGTCCGAACGCAGCCCCGACGACCCCGAACCCTGCATCTCCGCCTGCGGTTCCGCCGCCCTCGCCTGGCTCATCGGCGGCGAGAAGGCCGCCAGCCTGAGCCCCTGCGGCGCCGCCTACGACACGACCAAGAGCTTCACCAGCCAGCTCAAGGGCAAGGACGGCGCCACCTTCGGCAACATCGCCTTCTACGCCGTCTGGGAAGACTACGACGTCGTTCCCGAGGCGACGCCCGCGAACGCCATGGCGCAGCTGCTGCCCGCCGGCCTCGCCGTCGCCGAGGACGGTCTCGCCTTCGCCTATGCGGAAGACGAGGTCGTCGACTCGATCGAGCTCCTCCTGGGCCGCGATGCGGAAGGCTGGTGGCAAGGTTCCCTCTACGGCTTCACGGAGGATGCCGGACGCAACGAAGCCGCCTGGACCTTCAAGGGCGTCCTGACGCCGATTCCCGCCAGCTGCTGCGGCGCCGGCCCCGACGCCGTCGGCTATGCCGCCCTCTTCGTCAAGGACGAAGACGACAATGTCCTCAGCTCCTGGCCCGTCCGCCTCATTCCGGACGCCGCCCTGCCTGACGACTACAAGCCCGCCACGCCCACCTTCACCATCGAGAAAGGCGAAATCAAGTTCTCCGGCATTCCCGAAGGCAGGGAAGACTTCTACGCCTACCACAAGCTTGAAACCGACGCGGCGGGCATCGTCGGCTACGGCCGCATGGGAACCACCGTGGAACTGCCGCAGACCAATGCCGGCGGCTTCAAGGTCGATCTTGCCGTCGAAGACATGTTCGAGGAAGGCGATCCCGCGGAGGCCGTCAAGGGATGGCGTTGCTTTGCCACGCCCGCCAACCTCCTGCCGAAGGGCGATACCGCCGTCAAGAACGGCCTTCTGGTCTACACCTATCCCGATGGTGTCGCCTCTCCCGTCCAGGTGACCGACTGGGCCGACCTTAAGCCCGGCCAGGCCTTCTTCGTCTAT
>CACZQQ010000052.1 GCA_902783355.1 uncultured bacterium | reverse complement strand
TCGCCACTTTCCCGCGCCAGGTGGATTGCGTCGCTGCTGCGGCGCCCACCGGCTTTTCGCCGCCGGTACCCGACCGCGCAAAGCCAAGTTGGTTGCAGGGCGGATTTCACGACCTGGGCGGGCGCCGCTTTCCCGCGCCAGCGGCGCGGGCCGTTTTGGCGCGGGAATAGTCATGCGCGGGCCGCCGGCACGACCTTCACGAAGCGCGGGCGGCGGCTCTCCCAGTGGCGGAGCATTTCGGCCGCGCGGGCGCTGCCTGTCGCGTCCAGATGCGCGAGTATGAGCGCCTTGAGTTCGCGTTCGTCGTCGCTGTCCGGCTCGACGCCGCCCAAATCCACGTCATCGGGGTTGCAGCTCAGGTCGAAGTCGCCGTTTTCGTCGTAGACGTAGGCGGCGCCGCCCGTCATGCCCGCCGCGAAATTGACGCCGACCGTGCCCAGAATGACGACGCGTCCGCCGGTCATGTATTCGCAGCCGTGGTCGCCGACGCCCTCTGCGACGAGCGTCATGCCGCTGTTGCGGATGGCGAATCGCTCGCCGGCGGTGCCGTTCAGGAAGATATGCCCCGATGTGCCGCCGTAGCCGATGACATTGCCCGCGATGACGTTCTCCGAGGCATTGAAATGCGCTCCCGCCGGCGGGCGGAGGATGATCTTGCCGCCGGAGAGGCCTTTGCCGACGTAGTCGTTGGCGGCGCCGCAGAGATCGATGGTGACGCCCGGAGCCAGAAAGGCGCCGAGGCTCTGCCCCGCCGTGCCTTCCAGATGGAGGACGACCGTGTCCTCCGGCAGCCCCTTTTCGCCGAAACGCTCCGCCAGCACGCCCGAGAGCGCGGTCCCCACGGAGCGGTCCGCGTTGGCGACGGCCGCGCTGAGCGCCTCGTGCTTGCCGTCCAGTTTCAGGGCGGGCAGGAGGACGCGGCGGTCGAAGTCGGCCGGCGCCTCGCCCGCCGAGGCGGACGGCGCGGAGGCAACCTCTGTCTGTTTTAATAACTCATTGAAATCCAACATATTACATTTATCATTAGGGAGGTTGTGGCAGGCCTCAAGCAAATCGCTGCGGCCGCGCGCCTCCGCCAATGAACGCAGGCCCAGTTGCGCCAGATGGCGGCGCGCCTCCTCCGCGACGAAGCGCAGGAAGTTGAGGATGTATTCCGGCTTGCCGGCGAAGCGCTTGCGCAATTCGGGATCCTGTGTGGCGATGCCCATGGGGCATGTGTTGCTGTGGCATTGGCGCAGCATGACGCAGCCCAGGCAGACAAGGATGGTGGTCGCGAAGCCGAACTCGTCCGCGCCGAGGAGCGCCGCGATGACGACGTCGCGCCCCTGTCTTGAGCTGCCCGTCCACCTGGAGCCGCACGTTTTGACGCAACCCGTTGAGGGTCAAGGTATGATGCGCTTCCGCAAGCCCCATCTCCCACGGGAGGCCGGCGTAGCGGAGGCTTGTCAGCGGCGAGGCCCCCGTGCCGCCGTCGTGGCCGGAGATGAGCACGGCGTCCGCCTTGGCCTTGGCGACGCCTGCGGCGACGGTACCCACGCCCAGTTCGGAGGCGAGTTTGACGGAGATGCGCGCCGCCGGATTGGCGCATTTGAGGTCGTGGATGAGCTGCGCCAGGTCCTCGATGGAGTAGATGTCATGGTGGGGCGGCGGCGAGATGAGCGTCATGCCGGGGGCGGCGTGGCGCAGCGAGGCGATGAAGGCGTCCACCTTGTGGCCAGGCAGCTGGCCGCCCTCTCCAGGCTTGGCGCCTTGTGCGACTTTGATTTGCAACTCCTTGGCACTACGTAGGTAAGTAATTGTGACGCCAAAGCGGCCGCTAGCGACCTGCTTGATGGCTGAATTGGCGTCCGTGCCGAAGCGCGCCGCGTCTTCGCCGCCTTCGCCGCAGTTGCTCATGCCGCCGCATTGGTTCATGGCCTGTGCGATGGCGGTGTGGGCCTCGGGGCTGATGCTGCCGAGGCTCATCGCGCCCGAAACGAAGCGCCTCATGATGCTTTCGGCGCTCTCGACCTCCTCCAGTGGAATCGGCGCCATCTTCTTGAAGCGGAACAAACTACGTAGTGTGCAGGGATGCGCGCCCTGTTCGTCGATCTGGCGGCTGAAGTCGGCGAACTTCGCCGCGTCGCCCTTCTGGACGGCCTGCCGGAAGGCGGCCAGCGCCTGCGGCGTCCAGAGATGGCTCTCCCCGTCCTTCTTGTACTTGTACTGCCCGCCGGAGGGCAGGGCGCCGGAGGCCGGATTTGTCTCGTTGGCGCGTTGGACGGCTTCCCGCGCGACCTCCGCCAGCCCGATGCCGCCGAGGCGGCTTGGGGTCCCCGGCAGGAACTCGTCGAGGAAGGCGCGCCCGAGCCCGACGGCCTCGAAGGCCTGCGCGGAACGGTAGCTGCGCAACGTCGAGATGCCCAGCTTCGACATTGTCTTCAACAGCCCCTTGTCCACCGCGCGGATGTAGTTTTCGGCGGCCGCCAGGGGATCCAGCGGGACGACGCCCGTGCGCGCCAGCGCGGTCACGCTCTCCAGCGCCAGATAGGGGTTCACGGCCGTCGCGCCGTAGCCCAGCAGCAGCGCAAAATGCATGATTTCGCGGACTTCGCCTGACTGCACGACGACGCCCGCCTCGGGGCGCAGGGCCGCCGCCACGAGGGCGCGGTTGACCGCCGCGCAGGCCAGCAGGCTCGGGATGGCCGCCTGGCCGAGCGGCAGGTCCTTGTCGGAGAGGATGATGATGCGGCAGCCGTCGCGGACGGCCGCGACCGCCTGTTCCGCCAGCCGCTCCAATGCCTTCCGCAGGGCGTTCTCGCCGCCGTCGCAGGCGAAACCGCAGGGGAGCGTCCGCGCGTGGAAGCCTTGCGCGCCAAAGGATTGCAGGTGGTGCAGCTCCTCGTCGGTCAGGACGGGGCGGCGCATCTTGATGAGGCGCGCATGGGCGGGCGTCTCGTCAAGGATGTTGCCCTTGTTGCCGATGTAGGTCGTCAGGCTCATGACGAGTTCTTCGCGGATGGGGTCGATGGGCGGGTTGGTCACCTGCGCGAAGAGCTGCTTGAAGTAGGCGAAGAGCAGCTGCGGGCGCGCGGAGAGGACAGGCAGCGCGGCGTCGTTGCCCATGGAGCCGATGGGCTCCTTGCCCGTGCGCGCCATCGGCGCCAGAATGAGGTCGATGTCCTCCTGCGTGTAGCCGAAGAACTGCTGCCGCGTGCGCAGGTCCCACGCGGGTTCGGCGGCGGTGATGTCCGTGAAGAGGCCGTGGACGCTGAGGCGGTTGGCCTCCACCCAGCGGCGGTAGGGCTTGCTGCGCGCCAGCCGGTTCTTGATCTCCGCGTCCAGCAGCAGGCGGTGCCGCGGCAGGTCCAGCAGGATGATTTCGCCAGGCTTGAGACGG
>CACZQQ010000051.1 GCA_902783355.1 uncultured bacterium | reverse complement strand
GCGTCAGGCTTCTTCCGTTTTCGGGTGCTCCTCGGAGGGGGCGTCCTCATCCTCCTCCGCGACGGCGGCGGCAGCGGAGGAGGCGGAAGAGCTTGACGTGGTCGTGGTGGTGGTCGTCGTAGAGGAGTCGTCAGGCGCCGCAGGGGCGGGCGCGGGCGGCATCAGAGGCACCCTGAAGGCCATGACCGTCGCGACCAGCAGCCGCCGCATGGCCTCCAGCCTCTCCGCCTTCGTGGCGTCGTTCCCAATCGCACGCGCCGCGGCGTAGGCCGCCGTCAGTTCCGCCTGGAGCCCAGGGACGCCAGCGCATTTGCGCAGAGCGTCGCCAATGACCGCCTGGCCGGTGCGCATGCCTATGCTCCGCAGCTGGCCATTCACGCCGCCGTAGTTGCGGGCGAGGAAGTTCTTGAGCACCTCGCCGTTGCCTGGCCCTTCCACGGCGACATCGCCCAGAAGGATGTTTTCCGTCTTCTCCAGCAGCGTGAGCAGCGTCGGACGCGGCAGGACGTTGTAGTCGTTGACCGACTCGCTGACACGGAAGGAGATGTCGCCGGCGACGCCGATGGGCGACGCGACGGGCTCCACGTTGACGCCGATCTTGGTGGAGCGGTCTTCGGAGAGCGAGAAGGAGACCAGCCGGTCCTCCGCGCGAGTCCAGCGGAAGGTCCTCAAGGTCTGACTTCCGCTGGCGTTGCCAAGGCCAATCGTGCTGTCAAGGCGGGCGGCGATCTTCTCCAGCGGCGCCTCTGGATGGCGCGACGCGTCCAGGAGGCACATCCGAAGCACGTCCCACGACAGCGACGGATGGTCGTCCATGAACTGGAGCAGCTCCGTCACATGGCCTGCGTCGGCGAGATAGGCGTCGATTCCGCCGCCGACCAGCTCCGGCAGGATGGTCACGAGAAGATCCCGCCGTGTCGCCGTCCATGATTCGCCCGCCTCGCCCTTGAACGTGACAGGCATCTCCTTCCCCCACGCCGAATCCACGGCCTTCTTGGCGATGCAGTCCACCAAGGCGCGGACCGGCACGGAGGCGTAGAAGGAGAGTTCATGCGTGCTCTTCTTGAGATTCTCCCACGGGCGCGGATCGGGGCGCGTGGCGTCGGCGGGCTTCTCGGTGCTGTAGCGGTAGATGAAGTGCTGTTCCAGCCCGGCCTGCCGCCGCACGGTCTCCAGACCGCCCTTCAGGGCGCCCGAGCCGACGGGATCCGACACGTCCCCCCAGTCGGAGAAGGTCTGCTTCCAGAGGCTCACCTTCACCTGCGCCTCGAAACTCTTGCGCACCTTCGGCGGCTTCGCGGCGCCAAGGCCGTCCATCAGATATTCGCGGAAGATGTCCGGCGGGATGGCGACGGCCGGATTGGAGAAGCGCGCCAGCAGCCGGTCGCCCTCGCCGCGCCCGATGTCGCCATTGCGCACCATCATCTCCGCCGCAATGAGATACATCCGCACCTGGTTGGCGAAGCGCGCCCAGCCCTCCTTGCCCTTCGGGGGAGTCCGCGACGCGCCATCCACAAAGCGGTCGAAGGCGGCCGCGAGGCTGTCCGCGTCGTGGAAGGCGCCCAGAGAAGGCGGCGGCGCGCCGCCGTCGGGCCCCGAACGGCAGAGCCCCTGCAGCTCCTGGACGTCAAGCGCGGGAAGAAGGCGCGCGAAGGGGACGTAGACCTGGCTCTTCACGCCGACCTCGCGTTCGTGGCTGCCGCCCACGGAGGCGCTCCCGCCGAAGACGCCGACCCGGCCGGAGAGGCCCGCGCTCACCTGCCCGCGAATCGTCCAGCCCTTGCGCTCCGCGACAATCATCGGGTTCATGCGCCGCGCCTGCAGGGTGTCCAGCTGGTCGACGACGCCCTGCCGCTTGAGCATGGCCAGATAGGCTGCATTGGACTGCTTCACCTCGTCGCTGCGGCGCCCCATCCAGCGCAGGAATGTCGTGCCGCCGCTGTCAATCTTGCGGCCGATTCCGCCGAGCCCCTGCAGGATCGCGTCCCCGACCGTCGGCGCCCGCACGAGGCGGTTCCGCTTCGCGTCGAGGATGAAGTCCTCCGCCGTCGCATAGGTGCGCGTCGTGAAATGGCTCGCCTCGACGCCGCCGCTGATGTCGCCCTTCACGCCCCAGCCGCCGTCTTCCGCGCCGGCCTTGGCAAGAAGCTTGCCGCCGAGGCCGCCGCCCACGCGGAAGGTCGCGGAGATCGGCCCGCCGCCTGGCGTCGCCGAAAGCTCGGCGACGATGCGCACGCGCGCGTCCACGCGCAGACCGGCGGCGACCGTCGCGGAGAAGCCGATGCCGGCCAGCGCCCCGACGGCGCAGGTGAATTCGACCGTGCGCTTGCCGCCCTTCGTCGCAAGATCGCCAAGGAGATTGCGGACGCCGGCCATGGATGCCTCCGCGTCCTGAAAATCGCGGATTCTGTCATTGGTGCGGTGGGAAAGCTCCATCACGGAATCGGCGTAGTCGCGGAGCCGCCAGCCTGCTGGCAGCGACGGCACGGGCGCGGCCTCGCCGCCATCGGCATCGTCCGCATCGTCGACGGCATCGGCGACAGGCGCGGCAGGCACGTCGTCCGCGTCGTCCGCGTCGTCGACGGCAGGCGCGCCGTCCGCGTCATCCCCACGCCCCCGCATGAGGGTCTCCAGGCGTGCCATCGCGCGTTCCACTTCGTCTTCCTTGTTGCACACATCGTCGAAGGTGCCTGCGGCGAGGTGGCCGCCGGCGCGGAAGGTGAACGCATGCTGCACAGCGCGCATGAAATGCTCACGGCGCTCCATCTTGCCGCCCAACGCGCTCTGCAGTTCATAGCGGAAGACGCGCAGCGACTCGCGGATTTCGGCGAGGCCCGCGCGCGGGTCGTCCGGATGGCTGGAACCGTCCAGCACATTCTGCGCAAGCGCCTCGCGGGCATCCTTTAGCGCAGCAAGTGCCTGCAGGAAAGCACTATGCGCATCGGCCACCTGCACAAGCCGCGCGACGTTGCCCCTGTTCGCGCTGACAAAGGCGTTGAGCCTGTCGACGAGCGCGGATGCCAGCGCATCCAGCCGCCCTGCATCAACGATGCCCGCCTTCACCTGCTGGACGGAACTGCGTGCCAGTTCAAGCAGCTCCGACGCGCTGAAAAGGTCGTAGTCGCGGCCGCCCTGGACCGCATGGTTCTGGCCAAAGTGCTGCGCCTGATCGAGCCGTAGCAGCAGCTTCGGCGCGCCGTTCGCGCCGCTCCGCATCACGGCCGACGCGACGGGATCCGCCGTGTTGACGGCGGCTGTGGTCGTCGTGGTGGTTGTCGTCGACGACGACGGTGGCGGCGATGGCGACGTGGGCGCCGGCGGCGCGCCGCCGGGCACCACGGGAGGCAGGGACGAACCTATACGCGAACCCGACATAGCGCCTCCTCCGTTGAATTTGTTTCACCCAGCACGTCACGCGCGGCGCGCACGCACCGCAGCAGCGCCTCCGTCCATTCCGCCAGCGCGTCGGCGGAGGAGACGACAAGCGCGCTGCGCCTGTCATGCGCCAGCACAAGCGCGTTCGCGGCATCCACCGAGAGGGTGAAGCCGGACGCCTCGCCGTCAAGATCGTTCATGCGCAGGAGCGCCAGCGCGCGGCGTCCGTCGTCGTCGTCCAGCGGCCCGACCTGCGTCCAGAGCAGGAGGCTGTCGGATTCGTCAAGATAGTGGAGGTTCACAAGGACGTCGTCAACCGTCCAGCACACGGTGTCGTCGACAAGGGAGAGCTCCTGCCCGACGGCCGAGCCGAACTCCGCCAGGACCTCTTCGAATTGCTCCCTAATCATAGAGCGCCCTCCTTGCCCGCCAGTCGCGGACCGCCTGGGTGAAATCCTGTATGCAGGCTTCAAGTCCTTCCGGCGCAACGAGTTCCTCCACATCGCGCCGTTCCGTGAGGGAAAGCATGTTGTCGTCGGAGAGCGCCAGCGTCGCGCCGTGCGTCCCCTCCCAGAAGAAGTTCCCCTCCAGGGCCGCCCGCGCGAAGGCGCCGGCCTGCCGCATCCCGTCAAGGGAGGCCACGCGCGCGCGTACATATATATCTGACGGCGGCGCGCCCGGAATGCAGAACACCGTCAGGGACAACTCCTCCAGGTCGAGCGTAAACGACTGCTCTGGCCCTGCCGCAAACGCCTCTGGAAAGCGCGATTCCGCCACTTTCCGCACATCTTCGAATTCGGCAACCATGTTGATTCTGCCTCCCGTTGAGTCGGTGTCCTGTCTGCCAACGCGGTCATTGCGTAATCAACACATAATTTACTCCCTGATGCGCAGTTGGCGCGGCGCCCGCCGGCTTTTCGCCGGCGGCACCCAACCCCGCAAAAAATCCGCAGCCCGCGCAAAATGCGTCGCCAGCGCGGCGC
>CACZQQ010000050.1 GCA_902783355.1 uncultured bacterium | reverse complement strand
GCAGTCGTGGCGGAACTGCTCGATGCGGTGCGGGTCGCTGCCGACGAGATACCGCTCCAGATCGTGGATGGCCGCCACGACCGTGTTTTCCTTGTATTCGAGGGTGGCCTCGCCCCAGCCGTAAAGGCCCGCGTCCGTCTCGATCTTCACGAAGACGAAGTTGGTCCTGTAGGCATTGCAGACGAATGTCTTGACGGAAGTGATCTTCATGTCCTTGCCTCCGGTGGCTTGCGCTTCAACTGACTTAATATACCCATCCCTGCGGAAACCATGTGGCGCGCCATGCGTGGAATGCGCTCAAAAATACAGGTAAAAACGAATGGCGGCGTGGACGGCTTGCAAGACGGGAAGAGGGGTTAAATTATGCATGATGCCGGAACCAGCCGGCCTGCAAAGAGGAGACAGACTGATGGGACGCTTCGCCAAACTTGAACAATATACGGCGGACGAATTGGAGTTTTGGGAGCGCTTCCGCGCCTGCGCCGGCCGTCCCTACACGACCATGCGCGGCCTCAAGTACACCTTCCGTGTCCAGGGGAACGAACTCTTCTTTGACCGGAAGCACAAGTCCATCACCTGCGCGACGGTCATCCAGGCCTACCGCAAGGCCGTTGAGCTGCTGGCGGAGGGCAAGCCCATCGACGGCCCCAAGAAGCTGGTCGTCTTCGGCTCCACCTACCTCTGGCCGGTCTTTCAAGACATCGAGGTCATCCCTAAGGTCGAAGGCACGGCGAAGAATTCCAAGAAGCCGCGCCAGAAGCAGGAGGGGGCGAAGGACAAGCCGAAGACGAAACGTGGGCGCAAGGCAAAGGCGAAGCGTCCGTCGCGCCAGCTGGAGTTGCTATAGCGGCGAAAGGAAGACCTCGCACGACAAGCGGTTTCGGCGCGCGACATGCGGGTGCTTGATTGTGAAAATAGCCTGTCTTATTTCAGGGGCGGGACATCGCCGACCTGGAGGGTGAAGCGTTCCGCCTGTGGCGGCACATAGCCGTGCGTCGAGCCTTGCACGTAGGTGATGCGCTTGGGGCCGGGCGCGGCGTTGTAGAGGGCGGTCACGCCGCTGGGCGGGCATGTGTAGTCGCCGAGGCCCGCGCGCGGAATCTCGAACGGGCATTTGGCGCGGCGGATGTGGTTAACCGTGTCAAAGTATTCAAGACCAGGGACATAGTCCAGATGCCACGGGCCGTGGACGCGCCCCTTCGTGTAGCCGCCGATGTCGCCGTTCCACGGGATGTCCGCCTGGCAGTAGGTGACTTCGGGCAGGAGTCCCGCCGCCCAGCAGGCCTGCAGGCCGCCCTGGCTGTAGCCCGTGGCCTGCAAGTCCCTTCCGTTCCATTCGGGCAGCGTCTCCAGATATTGCAGCGACCGCATGACGCGCATGGCCATCCCGTAGAAGTAGCTCGTGTCGGGGTTCCTGTTCTGCTCGGGATCGAAGGCGTAGTCGTATTTGCCGCTGCGGATGCTCTTGGAGAACTCGCGGTAGTACTCCTCCGAGGCGCCCAGCTCGCAGCCGTGGGCGTTGACGCGGAAGCTGATGATGCCTGGAATGAACCAGTTCTTCTGCGGCAGGTAGGGGCGGTAGTTGTAGCCGTAGTAGAAGGCGCGCGCGGGCAGCTTCTTGTCGCCGTCGGGAATGATGAGGTAGCCGGTGACGGGGCGCGGTCCCGCGCAGGCGATCTTCATCTGCCAGATGCGGAAGCCCTTGGCCAGCGGCTCCAGCTCCTTCTTCTCCAGCACGTCGATGGGCACCGCCGCCAACTTCGCCTTCTGCTTCGCCCAGTAGGCGTCGAAGTCCGCCGGCTCCGGACACGCCTTCTGAATTTGGGCGATGTCGAAGCCCGCGCCGCCGTCGAAGGAAATCTGCCCGTTGCGCAGCGGGAGGCCGCCGCGGCCATACGCCTTGACCACCAGGCGGACGAAGCCCGGACGGCTCTGCGTCGCCGTGACGACCAGCGGCTTCTCCGCGTCCGCAGGCTGTTCACCCTCCTGATGCAGGCCGTCATCGCCGTCCAGCGTCCATTTGAGGGTGTAGCGGCCGACGGGCTGGCCGTCGTGGAGCAGGCGCACGGAGAAGGCGACGGTCTCGTTGGCCTTCAGGGCGGTGGGATCGACGTCCGTGGTGCCGACGAGGCGGAGTTTGGCGGCATCAAGGTTGAGGGGGGCTTTCGGCGGCGCGTCGAACTGGCCGACGACGTAGAGTGTCGCCTCCTTCAGGCTGGCGGCGGACTTGGAGAATGTCCAGTCGGGATTGCCTTCGGGGGCGTTTCCGATGCCGAGGTCGCAGTTGGCGCCGCCCAGCAGGTTGTTGAAGGCGAGGAGCGTCGTCTTCATGGCGGGCAGATGGATCTGCATGGAGCCGTAGGTGCCCCTGTTCTCCGGCTTGTCCGCATGGTCGAAGAGGGTGTCGCTGCCCTCCACGCCGTCGTTGGCGCGGGCGGGGACGTAGTTGGTTGGCCAGAACTCGATGCTGCCTTCCGCGGCGTCGCCGTTTGAGGGCCCGTTGCTGCGGACGGAGAGGCCGTGCACGGCGCACTGGAAGGTCCTGCCGCCCTCGAAGGGCACCCCGAGGTCCTCGATCTTGTCGGAGAAGGGGCGCATGGAGACGAAGGTCCACTTCTCCTTGTCCTCCTTGTCCTTCAGGACCAGCAGATAGCCGACGCGCTTCGGGGCGGTTGTGAAGGCATCGGCGTTGTCGATGTCGTAGCGCATCTTGCCCCACTGGGTCGGCTGTACCTTATATATAAGGGAGTAGGCGGCGGCTTCCTCCGCTCCGATTCTCTCCGCCAGTTCGGGGACGGCGGCCGGAAGGAGGGTTGCGGCGAGGCACATGAAAACGAAGAGGGCGTGGGCGAGTGTGCGCATGGTAGGG
>CACZQQ010000049.1 GCA_902783355.1 uncultured bacterium | reverse complement strand
ACGGGCACCGGCCTCACGGCGGAGGACATCCGCACGCAGAGGCTGCCCCTGCCGGAGCGCGACTTCCTGCCGGAGACGCCGCTGGAGCGCCTCGTCTGCCTCGCCGACAAGTTCTATTCCAAGTCGGGCGCCATGCAAGAGAAGCCGCTGGCGCGCGTCCGCCAGGAGATGGCCCGCTTCGGCGAAGCCTCCCTCCGCCGCCTCGACACCATGCTCGCCCAGTTCGGCGCGGGGTGACTTCAGTCCACAAAATACACAAAAGACACAAAACTAAAAGGGTTATAGTTCCAACACCTTGGCCTTCAACATAAAGCGCCCGAAGGAGAGGCTTGTTTCGGCGGATTCGGCGGCGCCGAGGGCCGTCAGGACGCGCGCCTTGGCGTCGTCGGCGACAGGGAAGCGGAGGCGCTGGCCGTCAAAGCGTCGCGCCAGCGCGCGGACAAGCCGCGGCGCCTGCGGCTCGTATTCGCGGCGCCAGAAGGCGTCCGCCTGCAAGGTGCCGTCCGCCATGGGGACGGCGGTGGCGAGGCCCGTGACCGCGCCCGTGGCCTTGTCGTGCATGAAGAGGCATTCGCCGCCGCGCTCCCGCACCTTGAGGAAGCGTGGATAGAGGCCCGTGCAGGAGCCCAACGCCATGCAGCCCGTGCTGCACAGCGCCACATTGGCGTCCAAAACGGCGACGTTGTTGCGTCCGCAAATCAGCGGGATCATGGGGACGCGCATCATGGGCGAGGCGGCCTGTACGGCACCTTCGCCGCCGGGGAAGAGGCGTTTTGACAACTCCATGCCGCGCAAGCCGTTCTTGAATCGCGCCATGACATGCGCCCCTGCCTGATAGTGGAAGCCGATTCTCTCGTAGAGGTCGGCGGCGACGGGATTGCCCGTGCACAGCCAGATGGCCTCGCCGCCCGCCTGGTCGAAGTCGTCCATGGCGAACTCGCAGACCGCGCGGCCGAAGCCCTGCCTGCGGAAGGCGGGCGCGGAGGCGACGCCGCCCAGCATGGCCAGCCCCGTCCCCAGACGGCGCGTGACATGGCAGCAGGCGGCCAGCGTCCCGCCGACCTCCAGGACATAGAGGGTGTCGCCGTTGAAGGCGGTCTCCTCGCCCGCGAACTGCGCGCGCGTGCCGACGACCTCCTCCTCCCCGAAGAGCTCACGCCACAATGCCGTCACGGCTGCCGTGACGGCGTCCGAAGAAGGCAGTGCGATTTTGCGTATTGTATAACTCATTGCAAATCAAGTAGTTACTCTTGAAAGACAATGCCAACGGCAAAATCATCCACGGAGATGCCTTCCTGCAGGATTTCAAAGTCCTTGAAGAGGAGCGTCCCCTGTCCGGGGCCGCTGACGGAGCCGATGACCACGCCGCGCGTGTTGAGGCCCGCGAAGCCCTGCGTGCAGCCGACCATGGCGCATTTCGCGTCGTCCACCCTGCCCGCCAGCGGCGCGGAGAGCCGCACCTGGCCGTCAATCCGCACGACAACTGTGCCGTCGGCGAACTCCACCTCGTAGTCGTGGAAGGCGTCTGCCGTGTTGAAGGGAATGGACTTGCCGCAGAAGGCCAGCTTGATTTCGTCCGTCCGGAGGACGACCTTCTCCACGTTCACGCCATCGGCGACGCGCAGGACGGCGCTGTCGTCATCGGTGGCGGCGACGACCTTGATGGCGGCCTTGACCTTCACGCGGGCGACCTCCTTGCCGGGCAGCGGATGCCACCGCGCGCCGGCGGTGTGCCCGTCGGAGATCGTGTCCTTCAGCTGGTAGGCGCCGTCCACGATGCGCTCTCCGTCGGGATCGGCCAGATAGAAGCGCCGCCACAGGCCGCGCAGCTCTCCCGTCAGCAGCGCATCGCCCTTGACGGCGACCACGCGCCGGAGGCCGCCCTGCACGCCGACGGGCGAGAGCGTGAAGCGGTTTTCACCGCATTTGACGAGCGCGGGAGGCACGTCGTAGGTGTAGACGCCGTCCGCCGACAGTTCGCCTTCCTGCGGCACGTCCACGCCGTTGACGGCGAGGCGGAAGCCGCAGCCTGCCTTGCTGCGCAGCTGCGCGGTGACCTTCGGGCGGCGGGCCATGACGTCGGCGGCCTGCAGGTCGTCCCCTATATATAGAGGTACAGTAAGCGCGCCATCGGCGGGCACGCTGGCGGGGCTGCCCGGTTCGATGGCAAGCATGTTGCTGTAGCATTCGCCGTTGCGCAGGTAGCCGCCGGCCTGGTAGCCGCCGGAGCCGCGGTAGGTGGCGTAGTAGAGCTTGTCCTTGAGCTTGAGGGTCTCCAATTTGGCGAAGGCGCGCTGCGTCAGGCTCTTGCTTTCCATGTTGAAGACGTAGATGCCGTCCATGCCCTGCCGCATGGCGGACATGGCCTCCGCGTGGTAGGAGGGCAGCGAGGCGCGATTCCCCATCGGCAGATGGGGCCTGGGGATGCGCGATTCGTCCAGCGAGGCGTAGGCCTTGGCGCCGTATTTGTGCGCCAGCTCCACGGTGTAGCGCCATGGATTCAGCTGGAAGTAGCTGGCGGTGATGAGAATGTCGACCAGCTTCTCGGAGAGCCACCTCTCGATGTCGATGCCGATGGCGCGGCAGTATTCAACGGAATCGGGCACGCGGACCGCGACCATGAGAGGGCGCCCCTTCGCGCGGCCGGCGGCCTCCGTGACGGCGCGCAGGTCGCGCATCATCCCCGTCAGCATGTCGAGTTCCTCCTGCGAGGCCTTCCCGCCGTTGGCGACGCTGCGGAAGAGCTGCGCGTGCCGCATGAAGTCATATTCAAAGCCGTCCACGTCGAAGCGCCCGCAAACCTCCTCCACGATGTCGTGGTAGTACTTTCGGACGGCGGGGTGGCCGAAATCGACGGCGCTCCATGTGCAGTAGGGGGGGCGGTGCCGCTCGGTGCCCATGAGCGCATCGGGATGCGCCGCCTTGAAGGGGCTCCAGCGCGGGTAGGGCCTGGCGGCGCTGTGGCCGCTGTCGTGGGTGTCGTTCATGCGGAAGCAGGCGAAGCACTCCAGATTGTGCTCGCGGCAGAACTCCACCGCCAGCAGCATGGGATCGGTCCCTTGGTCGAGCAGTTCGCCGAGCACGTTGCGCCCGGTGGCGGCCGTGTCGTCCACGCTCTTCAGCTGGGGCGCGCCGACGACGCTGTCGTAGAGGACCTGGCCGATGCAGCCGCCGATGCAATAGGAGAGGGTCGTCGTTTCGGCGCCCAGGCAGTAGGCGAAGCGCTCCGCCTTGAAGTTCTCAGGCGTGGCCTTCCTCGCAAGATTGCCGCGGGCGAAGCAGACGGTGTCATTGCCGTCGGTGTTGTAGAAGACCTCGCGCGGGCGGTCGAGAATCCGCTGGCGCTGCGCCTCCCACGCCTCATCGACGGCGAAGAGGGAACAGGCGGCGGCGAAGAGCAAGAAGACAAGATGTCGTTTCATGGGAGGCTTGTTGGCGGGGAGGGACCCTGTTGCTGAAGGCGAGGGATGGGACAAGTGGGACGGGAGTTATTTGGGCAGGCCGACGACAACGCCGCCGAAGCGGGCGAGGCCGTCGATGCCGCCGGAGCCGTCGCCCACGAAGGCGAGAGGCTTCTTCCGATGGACGCCCTGCGTGAGCTGGCCGGCGTGCACAAGAATGCCGTTGCACCAGACGATGGCGGTGCCGTTGAGGGTGTCCATGGCGACGCGGTAGGTGTTGTCCTGCGCCAGGTCGACTCTGGCGAGGTCGATCCTGCCCTTGAGGCATTCGCTTCGGACGGCCTTGACGCCGATGCCCAGCTGGAGCTCCCACACCTGGTCGTCGCGGCCGGGCCGGCAGGGCGCCAGGAAGAAGCAGAAGGCGGGTTCGCCCTTCGGCCCGTCCGCCAGCGCGCGCACGGTGAACTCGGCCAGCAGGAAGCGCGGCGGCGTCAGCAGCTGCGCCTGCATGGCGGGGGCCATGTCGAAGTAGTCGAAGCCGTTGCGCTGCAAAAGCAGGACCGCCTCGTTGTCCTTCACGACGCAGTCCTTCCTGTAGTGGGTGACGACGCCCTCCGTCGGGACGACCGCGCCATTCTTGACGGCGACCGACGCCAGCGGCTCGATGTCCGCCTCCTTCAGCGCCAGCAGCTCCGGCGACGGCGGGTCGGGGATGGTGACGGCCACGGCGAAGTCCTCCACGGAGATGCAGTCCTGCAGGATTTCAAGGTTCTTGAAGAGCATGGTTCCCTGGCCGGGGCAGCTGATGGAGCCGATGGCGACGCCGCAGCTGTTCATGCCGTTGGCGACGGCGGCGGTGCCCGCCATGTCGTAGCGGCTGTCCCCCGCCTTGGCCTCCAGCGGCGCGGAAAGCAGCTCCTTCCCGTCCGCCCGCAGCGTGACATTCCCGTCGGCGAACTCGACCTCGTAGCGGTGGAAGTCGCCCGTGGTGTCGAAGGGGACGGCCCTGCCTGCGCAGACCAGCCGGATCTCGCCCTCGCGGAAGGCCACCTGCTCCACATGCACGCCGTCCGCGAGGCGCAGGACGGCGCTGTCGTCGTCAGTGGCCTCCACGAGCTTGACGGCGACCGTGACCTTCAGGGGGGCGCCCTTGCCAAAGAGGGGATGCCACAGCGAGGCGGCGATCTGCCCGTCCGAACGCGCGTCCCTGAGCTGGTAGGCGCCGTCCACGATGCGCTCGCTGTCCTTCTCGTCCATGTAGAACCTGCGCCACCGTCCGCGCAGGTTTCCCGTCAGCAGCGCGTCCCCCTTGGCGGCGGCGACGCGCCTGAAGCCGCCTTCCGCGCCGACGGGCGAGACCGTGAAATGGTTTTCGCCGCAGCGGACCGCCTCCGCCGGCACGTCGTAGGTATAGACGCCGTCCGCCGTGGGCCTGCCCTCCTGCGGCACGTCGGTGCCGTTGACCGCCAGGCGGAAGCCGCATCCGGCCTGGCTGCGCAGCTGCGCGATGACCCTTGGACGGCGCGCCTTAATCTCCGCGTCCTGCAAATCGTCTCCTATATATATAGGTATGTCGAGGGTGCCGTTGGAGGCGACGGCGGCAGGGTATCCCGGCTCGACGGCGGGCATGTTGCCGTAGCATTCGCCGTTGCGCAGATAGCCGCCGGCCAGGTATCCGCCGGAGCCGCGGTAGGTGGCGTAGTAGATCTTGTCCTTGAACTTGAGGGTCTCCGGCTTGGCGAAGGCGCGCGGCGTCAGGCCAGCGTATTCCATGTTGAAGAGGTAGACGCCGTCCGCGCCCTGGCCCATGGCGGCCATGATCTGCCCCTGGTAGGAGGGGAGGGAGTTGCGGCCGCCCAGCGGCAGGTGCGGCGTGCGGATGCGCGATTCGTCCATCGAGGCGTAGGCCTTGGCGCCGTATTTGTGTGCAAGTTCGACCGTGTAGCGCCACGGGTTCAGCTGGAAGTAGCTGCTTGTGATGAGAATGTCGACCAGCCTTTCGGAGAGCCACTTCTCGATGTCGATGCCGATGGCGTTGCAGTATTCGATGGAATCGGGCACGCGGACGGCGACCATGACGGGGCGCCCCCTCGCATGGCCGGCGGCCTCCGTGACGGCGCGCAGGTCGCGCATGAGCCCCGTCAGCGTGTCCAACTCCGCCTGCGAGGCCTTCCCGCCGTTGGCGACGCTGCGGAAGAGCTGCGCGTGCCGCATGAAGTCGTACTCGAAGCCGTCCACGTCGAAGCGCTCGCAGATCTCCCCCACGGCCTCATGGTAGTATTTGTGGACGGCGGGGTGGTTGAAGTCAACGGCGGTCCAGACGCAGTAGGGCGTGCGGTGCTCTTCGCTGCCGAAGAGCGCGTCGGGATGCGCCTCCTTGAAGGGGCTCCAGTGGACGTAGGGCTTGGCGGCGGTGTGGCCGCCGTCGTGGGTGTCGTTCATGCGGATGCAGGCGAAGCACTCCAGATTGTGTTCGCGGCAGAACTCCAGCGTCAGCCGCATGGGGTCGGT
>CACZQQ010000048.1 GCA_902783355.1 uncultured bacterium | reverse complement strand
GGTCGCCACGTTGAGGGAATCAGCCTCGCCCAGCATGGGGAGGCGCACCAGTTCGTCGGCGCCCTCCATCCACGCAGGCGTCAGGCCATACTGTTCCGCGCCGACGGCGACCGCGACAGGCTGCGTCAGATCCGCCTGCGTGTAGAGTTTGTCGGCGTGGGGCGAGGTTGCGAGAATGCGGATGCCGTGACGCTTCAGCCACGGGATGGTCTCCACCGTGGTGGCCTCCGCGATGGGAAGGGTGAAGAGGTTGCCCGTGGATGCGCGCACCACGTTGGGGTTGTAGATGTCGGTGGTGCTGTCGCTCAAAATCATGCCGTCCACCTTGACGGCGTCTGCGGAGCGCATCATGGTGCCCAAGTTGCCTGGCTTCTCAATCCGTTCAGCCACAAGAAGAAATGGCACATCCGAAAGTTGGAGGTCGTCGAGGGCGCGGTGCAGCTGCGGGCCGACGCCCAACAGCCCTTCGGGGCGGTCGCGGTAGGCCATCTTCTCGAAGGCGCGCGGCGCCACGCGGATGAGGCGCGCGCCCTGCCCCGCCAGCTGCGCCAGCAGTTCCTCCTCGTGCCCCTGCCCCGGAAAGAACTCCGGGCAGACGAAGACCTCGTCCATCCTGTAGCCGCCGGCCATGGCGCGCACGAGGGCGCGGTAGCCCTCCGCCAGAACGACCTGGCTGCCCTCCCGTTCGGGACGGTCCCGCCAGCGCGCCACCTGCTTGACCTTCGGGTTCTGAAGGCTCGTGATCTCTTCGTGGAAACGTATCGGCATAGACGGCCTCAAATCAGTTTGCAGAGCATCCACACGTAGCAGAGCATGCCGGTGGGCACGAGGCTGTCCGCGATGTCGAGGACGCCGCCCAGGCCCGGAATGTGGCCCGAATCCTTCGCGCCGGCCGCGCGCTTCACGACGGACTCAACAAGGTCGCCCAGAAGGCCGACGGGGGCCGCCAGCGCCCCCATGCCCAGGGCGTCCCACTGCGTCAGCGTGAAGGCGCGCCCCAGGTACTCGCCGCCGAGACGGCCGCCGGAGAAGTGCCAGAAGAGCCACGCGCCCGCGACGGAGAAGATGAAGCCGCCGACAAGCCCCTCCCAGCTCTTCTTCGGGCTGATGAGGGGGGACAGCTTGTGGTTGCCGCCCTTCATGAGCGCCGCGCTGCCGCATCCCAAAAAGTAGGCGCCGATGTCGCCCAGCTTGGTGATGCAGATGACGAAGCCCAGCAGGAGCGCGCCGTGGCCGCCCGGCAGGAAGTAGATTTTGGCGAGGAAGGCGAGCATCCAGCAGTAGAAGAGGCCGTTGAAGCAGGCGCGGCTGAAGGCGTTGAGCGCCTCCTGGCGGGGCGGCAGGCGGAAGAGGACGCCGCAGCTGCCCATCAGCGCCAGCAGGGCGATGGTCAAATCCATGAAGAGATTGGCCGCCAGCCAGTTGGCACAGCAGCGGCTTGAGAGCCACGCGGCTCCCATCAAAGCGACGCCCGCCCCCAGCACGATGCCGCGGTAGGGGCGCGTGCCCGGGCAGCCCTCCGCCAACGCGAAGGCCTCGTGGACGGCCCCCGCGAGAAAGGCCAGCGCCAGAAGCGCGAAGAGGCATTCGCCCGCCAGGCCAGGCAGCGAAAGCGCCAAGGCGGCGACGACAATCAGGGGGATTGCGACTTTCAGACGGTGAAGAAGCATGGCTACACTCCTATGTGCGGCATGGCGCGCGGAAAGAGAATTAAAGTACATCCGTTTCCGCGAAAAAGGTGTTTCCGCAAGACATCTTGTAAAATATAGCCCGCCCTGCTGAAAGTTCGCCCACGAATGGACAATTTCGTTCCAGGAAAATATGCGCGCCCCTTCCGTTTTGCGCTTTTGCTGCTGCTGCTGGCGCTTCTGGCGATGGCCGCGCGGCTGCAGCTGCGCTCGCCGGAAAGCCTGCGAAAGGCCATGGAATCGCAGCAGACGCGCACCATCTACATCCCGCCACGGCGCGGCGAACTGCAGGACTGCGACGGCAACCGCCTCGACTACACCGTCCCCGTCTACTCCATCGCCATCCGCCCCGAACTGACGCGCGACCCGCGGGACACGCGCGACAAGAGCCTCGAAAAGCTCTCCGGCGCGATCGCGGCCCTCGCGACCGCCCTCGGGCCGGAGTTCTACCAAAGCATGCCCCTCCCCGAACGGCTCCTCCGCCACCTCCGCACGCAGCCCGCCATGCCCCTTGTGCTGTGGCAGGACATCGACGCCGCCACGCGCGCCAAATGGCTCGCCGTCCGCCACGAACATCCCGCCACCGAACTGCAGCTGGCCTGGCGGCGGGAGCACGACCGCCCGCAACTGGCGCGCTCATGGCGCGGCGCCGTCGGCAAGCGCCTCGTCTCCGCCGACGACAACGGCCGCTACTGGAACGCCAACTCCAGCGAACTCTACGGCCTCAGCGGCATGGAAAAGGCGCTCGACCGCCTGCTGGCCGGACAGGGCGGCGCGGAGACCCTCCGCACCGATGTCCTCTCCTACCGCCGCGAAGTCCTTTCGTCGCGGCCGGCGGACAACGGCGACACCTGCCGGATGACCATGGTCGCCTCCGCGCAGGAGGCCGCCGAGGCGGCCTTCGCCCGCGACAACCGCAGCGGCGCGGCCGTCGCCATCGACCTCGCCGACGGCTCCGTGCTCGTGCTGGCCTCCGCCTGCGCAGGCGTCGCACGCGGCTCCGTCGAAGAGGCCACCGGCCTCAACCGCGCCGTCGCGGGCCGCTATCCGCTTGGCTCCGTCATGAAGCCGCTCATCGCCCTCTATCTGCTGGACCAGGGGCAGGCCAGCGCCACGGCGCCCCTCGTGGACTGCAAAGGCTATTTCCAACTGCCTGGCGGACGGCGACTTGGATGCAGCCATATCCATGGCCCCATCGCCATGGAGGCCGCCATCGCGCAATCCTGCAACACCTACTTCTGCACATTGGCGGAAGGCATGACGGAAGCGCAGTTCGACGACT
>CACZQQ010000047.1 GCA_902783355.1 uncultured bacterium | reverse complement strand
TTCCTCCGCCGCCGTCACGGGCGTGGCGCCCGGCCGCGTGGATTCGCCGCCGATGTCGACGATGTCGGCCCCCTCCGCCGCCAGCCGCAGCGCGTCGTCGGCGGCGGCCTCGGGGCTTCCGAAATGGAGGCCGCCGTCGGAGAAGGAATCTGGCGTCACGTTGAGGATGCCCATGAGGCGCGGGCGTGCGCCGGCGGCGAAATCGAGCCGACGGCCGCGGAAGAGGAGGACGCCGGCGGGCGGCAGGATGGGGCGCCGCTCGTCCGTCATTGTTCGATGTACTGCCCCATCTTGCGGAAGCGCTCGTAGCGTTCGTCGCGGAGGCGGCGGGCGTTCTTCCGGCGCAGCTTGGGAAGGAGCTCCCGGAGGGCGTCGCGGATGGCGTCGGCCGTGGCGTTGTAGTCGGACTGCGCGCCGTCCAGAGGCTCCTGGATGATGCCGTCGATGATGCCGAGCTTGAGGAGGTCGGGGGCGGTCAGGCGGAGGGCGCCGGCGGCCTCCGCGGCCTTGTCGGCGCTTTTCCAGAGGATGGCGGCGCATCCCTCGGGGGTGATGACGGAATAGTAGGCGTTGGAGAGCATGAGGACGCGGTTGCCGACCGCCAGGCCCAGGGCGCCGCCGCTGCCGCCCTCGCCCGTCACGATGGTGACGATGGGCACCTTCAGGCGGAACATCTCGCGCAGGTTGCAGGCGATGGCCTCGCCGATGTGGCGCTCCTCGCTCTCGATGCCCGGATAGGCGCCGGGCGTATCCACGAAGACAAGTATCGGGCAATCCGCCTTTTCAGCTAACTGCATGAGGCGCAATGCTTTACGATAACCCTCCGGCTGCGCGCAGCCGAAGTGGGTCGAGACATATTCGTTGAAGTCGCGTCCCTTCCGGCTGACGATGAGCATGACGGGATGCCCGTCGAAGTAGGCGAATCCGCCGCAGATGGCGGCATCGTCGCCGAACCGGCGGTCGCCGTGCAGTTCGATGAAGTCCGTGAAGAGGCGCCTGCAGAGGTCGAGGGGCTGGGGGCGCAGGGGGTTTCGCGCGGTCAGCACCTTCTCCCACGGGGAGAGGTTGCGCCAGAAGTACTCGTGCAGTTCCCTGGTGCGCTTCTCCAGCGCGTCGACCAGGGCGCCGATGTCGCTGTCGGCGCAGATGACGTAGTCCCGCAGGGCGGCCGTCCGGTTCTCCAGATCCTCCAGCGGCTTCTCGAATTTCAGCTGTGTGACTGGCACGTTGTCAATCCTCGATGACGACGCGCACGGGCGGCGCGGAGCCACCCGGCGGCGGTATGAAATCGTAAAGCTCCTCCACGTCCTCGTTGCGCATGCGGACGCAGCCGGCGGAGCAGCTGGTGCCCACGCTGTCGGGCTCCCAGGTGCCGTGGATGCCGTAGCCCTCCAGCGTGGGGTCCGTCCCCTCGGCGGGCGTCAATTTCAGCCAGCGCGTCCCCAGGACGTTCTCTGGGTCGCCGTAGGGAATGCTCTTGCCCGGCGGGGTCCAGGCCGGCTCGGCGAGGGCGCCTGTGATGAAGAAGGTGCCGACAGGCGTGCGGTTGTCGCGCCCAATGCCGATGGTCCAGCAGCGGTAGAGCTTGCCGTCCAGATAGAGCAGCAGCTTGAAATGCTGCTTGGAGACGCGGATGGACCAGGCGCCGGAGATGTACATGATGGTCTGCGAGGGGCGGATGATGGGGTTGTCGCCGTCCCGCCGCAGGTTCTCATTGATGCGCTTGAGGGCCAGCTGGTTGGTGTAGTAGCGGCGCGCGATGCGCTCCAGGCTCTCCCCCTTGCTGACGCGGTGGCCGCGCTTTTCGGTGGCGGGCGCGGAGGAGTTCATGAGGCGCTTGTCCGCCTCGTCGATGATGGCAACCGCCTCCTCCCAGGTGGGGCTGAACTCCGCCACGTCGGGGGATTCCAGCGCCTTCCAGGCCAGGTTGCGGGCCATCTCCAGCATGCCGCGCTCCAGCTGGCCGCGCGCCATGCGCAGCTTCTCCTCCACGGCGGGCGAGACGGAGCCGCCCGACGGCACGGCCGAAGAAACCTGTGACGACGACGGCACCGGTTCGACCGCCGCCGGTTCGGCGCCGCTGCCGCCCGACGGCACGCTGTTCTCCACCGGCGGAGCCTCGCCCTCCCCTGCAGGCCTGTTGCGCATGCAGGAACGGAAGATGGAGCCGAAGATACCCAGAAGCGCCACTATCAGAATCACCAGCAGCGGGTATTTGATGTACCAATACATGCCTCTCCTCCGGGAGTTGTGGATTCCCTACTTGGCGGCCAGCAGGGCGTTGATGGAGCGCGCGGCGGCGCGCCCCTGCCCCATGGCCAGAATGACGGTGGCCGCCCCCAGCACGATGTCGCCGCCGGCGAAGACGGTGGGCAGCGAGGTGCGGCATTCCTCGTCGCAGACGATGTTGCCCTTCTCGTTGAAGGCCAGACCCAGGTCGGGGATGGTGCTGCGCAGGAGCGGGTTCGCCACATTGCCGAGAGCCATGATGACCGT
>CACZQQ010000046.1 GCA_902783355.1 uncultured bacterium | reverse complement strand
TTACTGATTCATCCTTCCGCGAAGAACAGAAGAGCCTATGCGAAAAGCGCGGAGCTCTTTTTTCACGCCAGGCCTACGAAGAAAGTCAGCGTGTGTTGCTTCAAAAAATTATTGGTGAGGGGCGGATCGGACAGATGGGGGAAAGCACATAGGCGACATTCAAATTGATTCTTCTTTTTTCATGCGCCGGAAAGATTCGGCCAACGCATAGCCGGCCAGGAAGAAGGCGTCGATGAAGTATCTGAGGAAGAGGCGTCGCGGCTCCTGGATGATGCGGTAGAGCCATTCCATGCCGATGCGCTGGACCCACTTGGGGGCGCGGCGGACGCGTCCGCTGAGGAAATTGAATGTGCCGCCTAGGCCGATGGCGGCCATGCCTTGCAGGCGCGCGGCGTTTCTGTAGACAAAGAGTTCCTGCTTGGGATTGCCGAAGCCGACAAGCAGGATGTCGGTGTGCGTCTCCTGTATCTGTCGGCAGATTTCCTCCTCGGCCTTGAGGTCGTCATCCGTGGGCGACATGGCGACCATGGGGCAGGCGTGCCCCGCGATTTGCAATTTGGGGTTGAGGCGCAAGAGGACTTCCATGGCCTGCACGGTGCTTTCTTCCGTGCCGCCTAGAAAATAGAGGCGGAGGCCTTCGCGGCTGGCGGCGGCGGCGATGTCGTAGATGAGATCGGAGCCCGCGACGCGCTCAGGAAGTTTTGGCGGGAAGAGGCGGCTGAGGAGGACCAGCGGCGCCCCGTCCGCTACCACCAGCGGCGCATTGTTGATGATGGGACGCAAAGTGGGATGGCGGTGCCGCGTGTTCACAAGAATCTGGACATTCACGGTGACAGCCATCTGCGCGGGAAGACCTTCTTCGCGTGCGCGCTTTGCCAGCGCGACAAAGCGTTCGGTCGCCTCGGCGCGCGTCACGGAGTCGAAGCGGATGCCCAGCAGGGTGGGGTAACTCATGGGCGCGCCTCCGGATGGCGGCTCTCCTCATACATCCGCACGATTTCGGCGGCGTGGTGGTTCCAGTCGAACTGGGTGGCGCGTTCGTGGCCGGCGGCAATGAGCTTTGCGCGGATGCCGTCGCGGTCTTCAAGGATGGTCTGGATGGCGTCGCGGATGGCGTCGACGGATTCCGGGGGGAAGAGCAGGGCGGCCCCTTTGCCGATTTCCCCCAGGGAGGAGTTGTTGGAGCAGCAGCAGGGGCAGCCGTAGTGCATTGCCTCGACCAACGACAGACCGAAACCCTCGTAGCAGCTGGGGAAGGTGTAGAGCGAGGCGCTGCGGTAGGCCTCCGGCAGCTCCTCGGCAGGCACGAAGCCGGTGAAGATGATTCTGTCGTGCAGGGGCGACTTGCGTGCGTAGTCCTTCAGGGCCTCCGTGTTCTTCCAGGGGGAGCCGACAAGCACCAGTGCATGGCTGTCGGTCAGTTCGCGGGGCAGCTGTTCATAGGCCTGGATGAGGCGAAGGTGGTTCTTGGCGGGATGCTCCAGGCGGGAGACGTAGAGGATGTAGTGGCCGGCCTGGAGGCCGAAGTGCTTCAGGAAGCCGGACGTTTCCTTTGATGGCAGCGAAAGTCCGTTGTAGACGACGCCGATGCGCTCCTGCGGAATGCGCCAGTAGCGCATGATGTCCGCCTGCGTGGACTGGCTGATGGCCACCACGCGCGCCGCGCCGCGCCGCACCCAGCGCGCAAGAATGTGGTTCAGGTAGAAATTGCGGAAGTTGTCGTATTTTCCCGTGAGGCGGCACTGCGCCAGATCGTGGACAGTGCCTATCACGGGGATGGGGCATTTGCGGGGGAAGCGTCGGTTGGCGGCCGCCACAAAGCAGAAGTCGTAGCCGCCTTGGCGCAGAAGGCGCGGGAGACCGCAGGCGTGGAAGAGGATGGAACCGATGGGGCCGCCGGCGCGCCGTGGCGCCGTCAGGACGCGGCTGCCCTCGAAGTGGGCGGCGTCCTCCGGGGCGGCCAGCACCGTCACCTCGTGCCCTGCGCGCTCAAGGGCCTGGACGACTTGGCGCACATAGACGGATATGCCCGACGCCCCATGGTCGAAGGGAATCGCGTCCACCAGGATGCGTCGTCTCGGCTGGGAGGGGGATTCTGTCATGCGGACGTTCCTTTCAGGGTGTCTTTCAGGATTTCGGCGGCGGCGTCCAGGCGTGCGTGCAATTTGTCCATGACGGTGCGGATATGGGCCGCGGCGACCTCAGGGGGCGTGGCCAGTGCCGCGTCCAGCTGTGCCTGCAAGGCGTTGAAGTCGCAGGCCTCGACCGTGCCGGCGGGTTCGTGCCCGAACTGTCTGAGCCAGTTTGAAATCTTGCTGCCGCGCTCGATGCGCCGATGGCGGGCACGCCGGCGTTGGAGGCCAAAATGAGCAGATGGAGCCGGCTGCTGACAATGGCGCGGCACTGTGCGGCGCAGGCCTGGACAACTTCCGGCGCATCGTCCTCCAGGCATTCGATGCGTTCGGGATGGCTTGTCTGCGCCGCAAGATGCTGCATCAGTTCGCGGTCGGTCTTCGGGTTCATGGGAATGAGTATAATTCGTATTTCTTTGCGCATCAATAAGTTATCAAAAAACAGGCGCATCCTGTCCAAATGCTGGAGGGCGCTCTGGGCGGAGATGCAGAAGCCGATGCGGATGGTGTTAGGTGCCTCTGGCAGGGGGGGCTTGGCGGCGGATTCCAGCAGGATGGCGGTGTCCGCGCCGGTGAGGGCGTTTGAAACGCCACAACGGGCGACTTCGGCCGCCGATTCAGCATCCCGCAGGACGACCAGCGCGCACCGTGAAAGCGTCTTGCCGATATGCCGTCGCGTGCGGCGGACAAGGAAGTTCTCGTAGGTGCGCGTCCAATTCACGAGGCCCAGGCAGCAGATAGTTGCCAGTCGCAGGAGTTTGAGGCGCATGCCAGCGGCCTTGTAGAAGGCGGGGTTCAACTGGCCGTTCATGCCGACGCCCCATACGATGGTCTCGACGCCTGCCGCCTGGGCCGTCTCCAACAGCCGCAAGGCGGTCTCCGGATAGTCGGAGAGGCCGGTCGCTCCGAACCAGATGTAGGCGTCGTGCTGCCGCACTTCGCGGACGAAGCCCGACAGGTCCGGATTCGGGCCGAAGCCGTAGAGGGGGACGGCGCGCACATGGAGCAGGGCGGCGGTCTTCTCCTGTTCGCGGGTGCAGACCGTCAGCTCGATGCCCGGGAGCAGTTTTCTCAGGAGGGAGACGACGCAGGCGACGATGGCCTCGTCGCCCACGTTGTCGCATCCGAGGGGGACGCCGCCGAGGAGGAGCCTCTTGATGTTCTTGGCG
>CACZQQ010000045.1 GCA_902783355.1 uncultured bacterium | reverse complement strand
TGCTGGACGTCTATCCGCATCCGGAGAAGATCGACGCGGCCTTCGACGGCAAGCAGGTGCTTGACGAGCTGAGCGACTCCGACGCCGCCAAGGTCGTCCGCCACTCCGCCGACTACATCAACAAGGACCTCGCCTCCGCCGACCCGAAGACCATCGACCTCGGGACCGTCCGCAAGTTCCAGAGCATCCTGACGAGCCGCCCGCTCAACGGCGACGGCGTCATCTCCACCCTCGCCGCCACCGTGACCAAGGACGCCGCTCTCGCCGCCGACATGGAGCAGTGCGTCAAGGACGTCGCCGCCGCAACCGGCGGCAGCCCCGACCTGGACGGCACCACCGGCATGACGCAGGCCCAGTTCCAGAGCGTCTGGGAGGCCATTCCGGGCTATCTGGCATGGAAGGACAACGGCAAGATCCCCGCGGGCAAGGACGCCACCGACGTGATGGTCATGGGCGCGCAGACGCCCGAGCTGCTGGCGCTTCTGGACGAGAACGCGTCGCTGGTGGACGAGTTCTTCAAGCTGTGCGCCCTGCGCAAGTTCGACCAGCGCTTCGAGGGCAAGGTGCTTGAGAGCGACGGCAAGCCGGCGGTCATCGACCCGACGGCGTGGCCGGGCATCGAGAGCCACCTGAAGGCCATGCCCCTCTGCCAGCCCACCGACGCCAAGGCCGAGATCCCTGTCGGCGACCTGGACTACATCAACCCGCTCTACCGCGAATGGTGGGGCAAGATGGCCAACGCGCTCATCCGCCCCGTCCTGGGCGGCGACGTGGCCATGCTGACGCCCGCCGGCTGGGCCCAGATCCTCGCCAAGATGGCCCCCTTCCGCGCCTATCTGGCCGCCAAGCCCACCGCCATGCTCGACGCCATCCCCGAGGAGCGCCTCCGCCACTACGCCGCCATCGCCAGCCTGCCCGAACTGGTCGACGACCTCACCAAGCGCGACGTCGCCGTGGCCGACATCCTCAAGGAGGCGGCCGCCGTCGAGCAGCTGCTCCTCTACCGCCAGCTCCTCGTCCCCTTCTGCAACAACTTCGTCAACTTCCTCTCCCTCTACGAGGGCAAGTGCGATTCGCTGGTGAACCGCGGCCGCATCGTCATCGACGGGCGCTGGTTCAACTCCACCTATCCCGTGAACGACATCGCGGCACACGCGGCCCTGGCCAGCCAGAGCAACCTCTTCATCATCTACTTCGAGGTGGAGACGCTGCCGAAGCCGACGAACCTGTGCGCGCCCGTGACCATCGGCGACAAGGGGTGCCTGGTCGTCGGGAAGCGCGGCATCTACTTCGACCGCGACGGGAAGGAATACAACGCGAAGATCGTGAAGGTCATCGAGAACCCCGTCTGCGTGAAGGAGGCGCTGCTGGCGCCCTTCACGAAGGCCGGCAAGATGATCGAGGACAAGGTTGCCGCCATGTCCAACGCCTCGCAGTCGGCGATCGAAGGACAGATGGCGAGCACCATCAACAATCCGGAGGAGGCCGCCAAGAAGGCCGCGGAGGAGGCCAAGGAGGCCGCCAACAAGCCGAAGCCCGACAAGGGCAACATGATGATGGGGCTTGGCGTCATGTTCGCCGCCTTGAGCTCCGCAGTGGCCTTCATCTGCAAGACCTTCTCCTCCATGAGCTGGATCTCCATCGTCGTCTCCATCGTCTGCGTGCTGGCGGTGCTCCTGCTGCCGATCTCCCTGCTGGCCATCCTCAAGCTGAAGCGGCAGGACCTCTCCATGCTGCTGGAGGGCAACGGCTGGGCGCTCAACTCCCGCCTCAGACTCACCTTCTGGCAGAGGCGCCGCTTCTCGCGCGGCGGCATCTATCCCGACGAGGCCCTCGGCACGCCCAAGCGCCGCTGCCGCGCCATCATCGCCTGGATCCTGGTCATCATCATCCTGGCCTGCGCCGGCTACACGACCCACACCTGCATGAAGGGCAAGTGGCGCTCCTTCTTCGGCTGCAAGAAGGACATGGGGACCTGCCCGCCGCCCTGCGAACTGGTCGACGCCCCTGCCGCCGTGGAGGAGGCGCCCGCCGCTCCTGCGGAGGCCCCTGCCGCCGAAGCCCCCGCCCCCGCCGCGGAGTAGCCCATGCCAAAGCGGATTCTTCTCATCCTGCTGGCCGTCGGCCTCGCCTTCATGCGCCTGGCCGCCGCCGAACAGGAGCTGCCGCCGGAGGAGTTCCTGCGGCAGCTCCGGCAGCCCCTGGCCAAGGACGCCTGGATGGATGTCACCGGACGCCTCACCTGCGTCCGCGACAAGCAGCCCAAGCTGACGGCCAACCTGCGCGTCCGCGTCAACTTCACGCCGGAGTCCATGTTCGCCCAGATCGTGCTCAACGACGCCAACGTCTACGGCCTGGAGCTGATGAATGCGACGGCGGGGCTGACCAGCCAGCACCTCGACCTGCCGGAAGAGGAGGCCAAGCCGAGCCTCTTCGACTTCGGCCTCTCCCCCGCCGACCTCACCTTCGCCTTCATCTACTGGGACTTCGTCAAGGAGCTGCCGCGCCAGAGCAGCCGCTGGCGCGACTGCCGCGTCCTCAAGCTCAAGGCGCCGGACGGCTCCGGCACGACGGTGGACGTGCTCTTCGACGCACAACATGGCTTCCCCATGGAGGCCACCTGGTACAAGGCAGACGAGACGAAGCCGTGGCGCACCCTCGTCCTCAAGGGCGCCAAGCGCTATGAGAACGGCCTCTGGTTCGTCAAGGAACTGCGCCTGGACGGCACTGGCTGGAAGACGCAGGTCAAGTTCGACTTCGCCGAAAAGCAGGCCATCGGGCAATAGGCGGCGCGTGCCGCCTGGCTGCCTCTTCTCCAACAAGCCCCATGAAAAAGACACTCGCACTCCTTCTTCTCTTCCTGGCCGCATCGCCGTTGGCGGCAATCAATGCGCGCGCGCTTGCGGAGCAGGCAAAGCAATTCGAAGTGAAACCGGTGACGCGCATTCCGTCGTGGGCGACCGACACGAAGGGGCGCCTCTTCACGGTCGCGTGGCTCTCGGACCTGCACGTCGGCCAGAACAACAACATGGCGCAGTGCGAGGCCGCGCTGGCCTGCATCCGCGAAGAGATCAAGCCGGCGGCGGTCTTCATCACGGGCGACAACTACGCCGTGCCGCCCAAAGGCGCACCTGGCGCGACGCGCGGCCTCCAACGCCACAATGCCCTCAAGGAATTCCTCCAGAACGGGTTGCAAGACAAATTCCCCGTCCTCGTCATCCCCGGCGACAACTTCTTCCAGGACTTCGACAAGGTCTTCGGCGCCGACAAGTTCACCGCCGAAATGGGCGGCTTCAAGTTCATCTTCGGCACCGTGGACATCGCGGGCAAGATAGACGGATGCGCCGTCTTCGAGCACAACACGCTCCAGTGGATCCGCCGCGAAATCGTCACCAGCCCGCGCTCGCCAGTCATCTACATCCAGCACGAGCCTGTCCTGCCCGGCTGCTTTCTGGACGCCGTCAAGCTCCAGAAGCTCTTCGACGAATCGCCGCAGGTGGTGGGCGTCCTCGGCGGCCATCTGCATCTGGATCTGGAACTCAAGCAAACCCATTGGACGCAATGGATTGCACCCTCCGTCGGCCACAGCCACCGCCCGGGCTTCAAGGTGCTGGAGTTCTATTCCGACCGCATCATTGCCCTCTCCTACGAGTGGGATGCCGCCGCCGGAAAATACAGGCAGGCGTTCAAGTTCCAGCGCATTGCCATCCCGCCGCAACTGCGCGGCGCCCTCCGGCCCTGCAAACAGCTGCGGCCGCAGGATGTCCGCAAGCAGCCCGTCCATCCGCGCGTCCTCGATACCGAGCTGGACAAGCGCCAGGAGGAGCTCGACAACATGATCAGGCAGTCCATGGTCATCTTCGGCGTCAAGTATTTCCTAAATAAATGAAAAACCACCGTCCCGCCATCCCAGCCGGCCTGATGTTCCTCTGGACGGCCGTCGCCCTTCGCGCCGAAGGATTCGCCGACGATCTGGCCCTGGATCCGGAGGGCGTCAACATCGGCGCCGACTGGTGGAAATACATCCTCATGGCGCTGGCGGGAATCGTCATCTTCTATCTCGCCATCCGTTTGACGCTCTACATCTTGCGTCTTATCGGCGTTCTCGTCTGCATTGCCGTCGGCGCAGTGGGCGCCTATTTTGCGCAATTGCTGAATCCACGGCTTGAGGCCCTCATGCCTGAGGAGGTGCAGCGCTTCACCCCGTTCGTCAGCGGCCTCATCGGCTTCCTGCTGTGCTACGCCGTAGGGACATTGGTCATGATGATGATCCGCAAGCCCGCAGCCCCTCTGCGGGAATCCAAGGGCGGCAAAGAGTAGCATATGCTGGAACTTGTTGCAGCAGAACCATTTACGCTTATCGTCAAGAACTCGCGCTTCCTGGCGGAGCTCTTTCCCGTCGCCACGCAGGAGGAGGCGCGGAACCTCATCGCCGCCCAGAAGAACCGCTGGCCCGACATACGCCACGTCGTCCACGCCTTCGCCATCGGCCCGCAGGCCAACATATTGGGCTGCTCCGACGACGGCGAGCCGGCAGGCACCGCCGGACGGCCTGCGCTGGAAGTCCTCAAGGGCTCCGGCGTCACCAACGTGCTGCTGACCATCGCGCGGTGGTTCGGCGGCACGAAACTGGGCACGGGCGGCCTTGTGCACGCCTACGGCGACGCGGCGCGCGGCGTTCTGGCCACGGCGCAGACACGCGAAATCGTCG
>CACZQQ010000044.1 GCA_902783355.1 uncultured bacterium | reverse complement strand
CGGCTTGCCGAGCTCGCCGTCCGGATGGAGGACATTGCGGGATGGCTGGCCCGGGCGCCGCTGGCGGGGGGCGGCTTCGTCGGCGCGGACGCCGCCCTGGAGGCCGTCGGCGCCTTCACGGCCGCGAAGGGCGTCGGCAGCCTGCGTCCGACGGCGGACTGCACGGCCGCCCAGGCGGGGCTTGAAGGGGCTCCCGCCGCCGGGCGGCATGAATTCGGCCAGATCCCATCGCAGGTGAACACGTGCGTGCGCGTGCTGCCGGGGCCGCATCGCAGCGACGCCGACTACGCCGCCAGCCTGGTGGGCTTCTCGCTGCTTTCGCGCGGCTACATGTGGGACGAGGTCCGCGCCAAGGGCGGCGCCTACGGGGCCGGGCTTGGCTACGACGCGGCCTCCTGCGCCGTGAGGCTTCTCTCGACGGACGACCCCAATCCCCAGAACACGCGGCGCGCCTTCGACCAGGTGCGCGCCTTTGTCGAGGCGCATGACTTCACGCAGGACGAGGTGGGCAAGGCCATCCTGACCTGCGCCGGCAAGTACTACAAGCCCTTCCGCCCCGTCGGCTTCGCCTCCCTGTGCGCCGGCGCGCTGCTGAACGGCATCGGCAACGACGAGTGCCAGAAGGACTACGAGGCCGTTCTGGCGGTCACGCCCGCCCAGGTCAGGGAGGCCCTCCTGAACCGTCTTGACACGGAGAAGGTCCCCTTCAACGACTTCTGCCTTGGCCCGACCCCCGTCAGGGGCGACACGCCCGTGGAGATAGGCTAGGCGGAACCCTTCGCTTCATGAGAATATCCGTCGTCATAGCGGCCTACCACGGCGAGAAATACATCGGCGAGCAGCTGCTGAGCCTGGTGCGGCAGACGCTGCCGCCCGACGAAGTCTGGATAGGTGACGATTCGGAGGATGGCGCGACGGAGGAGGCCGTGAAGGCGGCGCGCCTTGGCGGGGCTTCCCGCATGGCTGTCCATTATCTGCGGAACACGCCGCGCCGTGGCGTGCTGGGCAATTTCGTCAATCTGGCCGGCCTGGCCACCGCTCGACACCCTGAATGAAAGCCTGCTGCATCGCCTCGGCAAGGTCCTGCGCGCCCATGACGACCTCCAGATCACGATGAACAACCTGGAGGCGCTGCGGCGTTTCTGCCAGGAGGAGGAGGGGCTGCCCGCCGAAGTCCGCGCGTGCGTACAAAGGAACTGGGAATATTTCCGCCTGCGGCTGCGCTTGAGGCGCTTCTGGCGCCCCTTCCGCTTCCTGGCTCTTACGCCGAGGCTGCTCCATGGATATTTTGCCATCGGCAACGGCTGGCGCGCCTGCCTGCGTGACCAGTTGCTGTGAGAAGACGAGGCCGTCCCGTAAGGAAGGACACCCTTGGCAGCGAAAAAAAAGTGTCAATCTCGTTGCAGAATTGACAAAAGGGTCTATATTATGTAACTTTCTCATTCGGCAGGGTCGGCGGCCCCCTGGGGGCGGCCGGCGGTTTCAATAGGCACGGTCTTCAGGGAGGGTTCCTGCCATCCTTACCTGGGCCGTCAAACAGGACAAGCGTTATGGCAAAGAAAGTCACGGGTGTAGTGCGGCTGCAGATACCCGCCGGCGCTGCCAATCCGGCCCCCCCTGTGGGACCGGCTCTGGGCCAGGCCGGTGTGAACATCATGCAGTTCTGCAAGGCGTTCAACGCCGCGACCCAGGCGCAGTCGGGTTTGGTGATTCCCGTGGTGATCACGGTCTACCAGGACCGCTCCTTCACCTTCATCACCAAGTCCCCGCCGGCGGCTGTGTTGCTGAAGAAGGCGGCGGGCATCCAGTCGGGTGCCCATGCGCCGGGTTCCGAGAAGGTCGGCAAGGTCACGCGCAAGGACCTCGAGGCGATTGCGGCGACCAAGAAGGCGGACCTGAATGCACGGAGTGTCGCGGCTGCGGTGAAGATCATCGCCGGCACCGCGCGTAGCATGGGAATCGAGGTGGCCGAATGAAGCACAGAAGCAAACTCTACCGTTCCCGCTGCGAGGGGCTCGACCGCAGCCGGACGTACGCCTTCGCCGAAGGCGTGAAGCTGCTCAAGGCCATGCCGAAGGCCAAGTTCGACGAGACCGTCGAACTGTCGTTCAAGCTGGGCATCGACCCCCGCCAGTCGGACCAGATCGTCCGCGGCGCCATGGTCATGCCGCGCGGCACGGGCAAGAGCCAGCGTGTCGTCGTCGTCGCCGACGGGCCCGCCGCCGAGGCCGCCAAGGCCGCAGGTGCGGACGAAGTGGGCAACGCCGAGCTGTTGCAGAAGATCAAGGGCGGATGGCTGGACTTCGATGTCCTGATCGCGACGCCTGCGGCGATGAAGGACGTGCGCACCCTGGGCCGTGTCCTGGGTCCCCGCGGCCTCATGCCGAATCCCAAGACTGGCACCGTGACCGACGACACCGCCACGGCGGTGAAGGAGGCCAAGGCCGGCCGTGTGGAGTACCGCTGCGACAAGGGCGGCTGCGTGCAGATGCCGATCGGCAAGCTCTCTTTCGAGGCCGACGCCATCCTGGAGAACCTGAGGGCCGCCTTCAACGCCATCCTCCGCGCCCGTCCGGTCGCGGCGAAGGGCCAGTATGTGCGCTCTGTGACGGTCTCTGCCACGATGAGCCCGGGAATCCCCCTGGAAATCAAGGAGAACGCATAGCATGAGAGCCGAAAAACTCCAAATGTTGGAAGTGGCGAAGGGGCTGATCAAGGACAAGCCTGTCTTCCTCTTCGGCTTCCGCGCGCTGACAGTCGCCGACTTCAGCGCCTTCCGCTCCAAGCTGGCCGGCCTGAACGCCGAGTGCCATGTGGTCAAGAACAGCCTCATCCGCAAGGCGGCGGCTGCCCTTGGCTACACCGCGCTGGCCGAGTCCGAGGTCCAGCAGTCCACCGTTCTGGTCAGCGGTGAAGGCGACGCCGTCGCCATGGCGAAGGCCATCACCGACCTGATCAAGGACACCATCGACGCAGAGAAGAAGCCCCGCGTGACCATCAAGCTTGGTTACCTGGACGGGCAGCTGCTCGGCGCCGACGATGTCAAGGCTCTTGCGGAGCTGCCGCCCCGCGAGGTCCTGCTGGCTCAGCTGCTTGGCCTGCTGCAGGCCCCGGCTGGACAGCTGGTTCGCGTCCTCAACGCGAAGTTGTCGAGTGTCGTGTATGTCTTAAATGCTTTCCTTAACAAGAAAGAGCAAGCCGCGTAACAAAGAGGAACAACAACAATGGCTGACGAAACCATCGAATTGACTGCTGAAATGGAGCAGTTTGTGAAGTACATCGAGAACCTGACGGTCCTGGACCTGTCCAAGCTGGTCAAGGCTCTTGAGGAGCGTCTTGGCGTGAGCGCCGCGGCCCCTGTCGCCGCCGTCGCCGCCGCCCCGGCCGCCGCCGCTGCCCCGGCCGAGGAGAAGACCGAGTTCGACGTGGTCCTGGCCGCCGTCGACGCCGCCAAGAAGATCTCCGTCATCAAGGTCGTCCGCGAGCTGACCGGCCTGGGCCTGAAGGAGGCCAAGGAACTGGTCGAGGCCGCCCCGAAGGCCATCAAGGAAGGCGCTTCCAAGGACGAGGCCAACTCCCTGAAGGAGAAGCTGGAGGCCGCCGGCGCCAAGGTCGAGGTGAAATAGCCTTCGGCCGAAGCCGTCCGCCTGCGGGGGATTTCTTCCGCAGGCGGGGCTTTCCCTGTGGGTGCCGTCCGGTTTCTCGGCGGCGCCCCTGTCTTATTGTTTTTTTGCGCACGGCGCTTTGGCCGGGATGTGAGACTAAACAGACACCCGGGGCGTTATCGAAGCCGGCGCGGTATTCTTTTTTAGAAGGCCTGGCAGACCAGGCGTGAAGATTTCCCGGCGCGGAGCCGCCGTCTTTTTTTCGGCGGTTCGCATCGGTCTGGCTTTCCATCACAGTCGCCGTTCTTCGGGCGGCATCCACATCCATCCACTACCTTCGGGAGTAAAATGAAAGGCGAGCGCATCAGCTTCGGTCAACTCAAGGAAGTCCTTGACATTCCGGATCTTATCAGTATCCAGACAAAATCCTTCGCAGACTTCCTGCAGATGGACACGCCTCCTGACAAGCGCAAGCTGCAGGGGCTCCAGGAGGTCATGGTGGACACCTTCCCGCCGAAGAACTCCGGCAACACCAACGCCTTTGGCGTGGAGTTCCTGCGCTACGAGGTGGT
>CACZQQ010000043.1 GCA_902783355.1 uncultured bacterium | reverse complement strand
ATTGAAGACACGCGCGTACTGTAATTGCGCAAACCGATGCCGTTGGCGCGAAGCCTCATTTGCGCGTGGTGAAGAGGTACTCGCCCTTGATGGACATGGCTTCGCTGGTGGCGTCCAGGCAGGAGATGCGGTAGGTGGCGCCGCCCGGCGGGACTGTCAGGACGACATGGGCGCCGTTCACCAGCGTCTCGGTGGCGATGTCCGACAGGAACTTCCGCCCCTGCGCGGCCAGGAGGCGCTCCTGTGTGAAGACGGTCGGGAAGAGGACGCGCGCGTCTGGATAGAGGTCGCGGGAGGCCATGCGGTCGAGGGCGTCGTCGGGGGCGTGCAGCTGGTCCCAGACGGGATAGACGAAGGCCTGCGGCGCGAGGGCCGCCACGATCTTCTCCGGCATGGAGGTGATGCCGTGGTGGTCGGCCTTGGCGACCTCCACGCGTGGCAGCTCGTCCGCCAGCGCGTCTTCAGTCTGGAGGAGAAGCTGGCCATTGGCGTCGCGGAACCTGTCGGCGAAGTCGCCCGCCGCGTAGAAGGTGAAGTCGCCGTAGCGGACGATGAAGCCGAGGCTCATGCCGTTCTCGTTGAACCACGCGCCCGGCTTGATGCGGTCCGCGTAGAGGTCGCGGATGTGGCCGTCGCGGCAGAGGATGCGGCCGTTGGCGGTGATGTTGGTGACGGTGAAGCCGTCGGCCTTGCCGTGCACGGGGCGGATTTGGTCGGTGGCGCCCAGGCGGAAGCATTCGACGGCAGTCTTGTCTCTGGCCTGCAGGGCCTTGTAGGTGCGGCGCATGTGGTCGAGTTCGCCGGCGCAGTCCTTCGGCGGTTCGCGGTCGACGGGGGCCGCGAGGCCGCAGCGGTCGATGGCCTTGGCGAAGGCCAGCTGCTCGGCCGCCAGCGCGAAGCCGCTGCGGTAGCAGCCGGGCAGCGGATTGCCGCCGGGGTAGATGTCCTGCCATTTGGCGGTGCCGCAGTGGTCGTCGTGGTAGTGGGTCAGCAGCATGTAGTCCACCAGCGGCAGCCCGTTCAGGGTGGCGGTGCCTGCGGGCAGGACGCGCTTGACGTAGCGCGCGATCCAGTCGCCGGCCAGCCGGCTCGGGTTCGGCACGACGGGGACCGCCAGCTCGCGGCGCGTGATGGCGCCGTGGTCGCCGCAGTCCACCAGCATCGTCGTCCCGTCGGGGAAGATATGGAAGATGGATTCGGCCACGCCCGTGTGGATGAAATGGACTTGGTATTCGCCGCGCTGCCATGCAGGCAGCGGCGTGCCGACGCGTTCGGTCACGCGCTTCGGTGCGGTAGATGGAATTGAATTGGACATGAGAATCTCCATTTTTTTCCACAAAAAACACAAAATACACAAAAGTTATTTTAATGGAATTTCTGAAATTCCATGTGTTCCGTGGCTAAAAATTTTGCGTATTTTGTGTGTTTTGTGGACTGATTTTCATCTGTCGGAAGAGGATTTCGTTGACGTGTTCGGCGGCGAAGCGGCTTTCGGCGAGGCGTCGGCCCGCGGCGCCCATGCGCGCCGCCAGTTCAGGCTCCCGCACGAAGCGCTCCATCGCCGCCGCCAGCGGCTCCGCCGTGCCCACGGGGACCAGGAAGCCGTTCTCGCCTTCGCGGACGGTTTCGCGGCAGCCGACGGCGTCCGTGGTGACGATGGCGCGGCCGCTGGCGAGCGCCTCCAGCACGCACATGGGCGTCCCCTCGTGGTAGCTTGGAAAGACGAAGACGGCGGCCTGCGCGAGGGCGGGGCGCACGTCCTCCAGCTCGCCCAGATATTCGACGGTGCCGTCGTCGAAGCAGGGTTGCAGGTCGGCGGGCTTGAGGGCGGATGGGTTCGTGTCGTAGGGGCCGGCCAGCAGGAAGCGGCTCTGCGGACAATGCGCCTTCACGAGTCGCGCGGCCTGCAGGAATTCGACGACGCCCTTGTCGCGCAGGAGGCGCGTCAGCATCAGGAAGACGGGCGAGGCGGGCAGGGGCGTCGGCGTGAACTTGCGGACGTCGACGCCGCTGCCTGGAATGAGCGTCGTCTTGTCCGCCGCCACGAGACTGCGCTCGAGGAAGGTGCGCCTGTCGTCTTCGTTCTGGAAGAAGACGCCGTCCGCCAGCCGCAAGGCGCGTCTGTACTGCCGCTGGAGCACCATCCGCACGAGCGCATTCTTCAACCCCTTGCCGTGGAAGATGCTGCCGAGGCCGGAGATGAGCGCGTAGACGCCAGGGACGCCCGCCTTGCGCGCGGCCGGCACGCCGTAGACCACCGCCTTCGCCTGGCTGCAGAAGAGCCTGTCGGGCTTCTCCTCTTTGAAGAGGCGCTTGAGTTCGCGGCAGGTGCGCAAGTCGGCAAATGGATTTAAACCATTGCGGTTCAAGAAGATGCTACGCCAACGGACGCCATGCGCCTTGAAGCGTGGCCGCCAGTAGGCGTCGTCGCCCGGACCCACCGCGACGACCTCCCATCCCTGCTCGACGAGCGCCCGCATCATGGGCACGCGGAAGTTCAGGAGCGACTTCGTGTAGGTTGCCAGGACGATGATCTTCATGCGGAATCCGCCTATGGATTCATGAGCAGGAGGGCTTCCTGTCCGGTTGTGGTTCCGGGCTTCACGCCGAGGGCGGCCGCGGCGGCGGAGCAGCGTGCCACCGTCGCCGTCAGCATCTGCTCCAGCGAGCCCACGCCTGTGACGACCGCAAGCGCCTCGTGGAACTTGTCGGCCGCCTCGACGGAGATGTAGCCGCAGCCCAGCAGGCCGCCTGAGGCGCCTTTGATGAAGAGGAGCGTGCTGTTGGCCAGCGGGACGACGCAGCCTTCAAACTGACGGTTTTGGAGGGTGATTGCTTCCATTTGTTGTAACCTATTTGTAATCAAGTATTTACAAGAGAAACCAACGGCAGTTCGTGGCTTTCGGGCCATTGGGAGGCGTCGGGGTAGGTGCGTTCGTAGAGTTCGTAGGCGCCCTCGACGGCGGCGTTGACCAGCTTCAGGCCCGTGTGGCTGTCGGTGTACTGCTCACGGCCTTCGTAGCCGCCGGCGACCAGGGCATTTCCGTGGCAGAGGTAGTCCATGTAGGCGGTGGAGCAGTAGAGGATGAAGGTCTTGCGGAAGGGCGAGTGCCACTTGATCTCCTGGCCGAGCTCCGCGACAAGCTCGCCGGGGACGCCCACGAGGCAGACGTCGCCGACGGAGAAGAGCTGAACGGGGAGCCGCATTTCCGTGCGGCCGAGATAGTTGGGTGAGAGGCCCTTCTTGCGGAATTCGCGCACGGGGGCGGTCGCGTGCTTGAAGCCGAACTGGAGCGTCTCCTCCTTCAGGCGGTAGTGCTCCTTGTCGCGGGTGGCGATGATCATGCCCGCGAGGGTCGCCTGCGCCAGCTTGGTGCCGACGGCCTCGATGGCGGCGCGGCCAGTCTCGTCGCCCTTGGGCACCATGTCGCCTGCCGCGCCGGAGAGGAACATGCAGCCGGCGCCTGTCTCCTCTTCGATGTATTTGCGGAAGAAGCCTGGGTAGTCGGCGGAGATGCGGTGGCCGCCGACGCCCGGGCAGTGTCCCGCCAGCGGATGCGCCGCGTAGTTGCCGATGACGTAGGCGGGCTGGCCATTGTCGCGCCGCATGAAGAAGAGGCCGCCGAGCTCCTTGTCGGCGAAGCCGTCGGCCATGCGCTCCATGTCGCGGCGGTGCGGCAGGAAGGAGCAGGCGTTGTTGCCCGTGACGAAGCGGCGGTTCCTGTTGGCGTCGCAGGAGAGGGAGTAGAAGTAGGCGTCCACGTCAAGCCATTCCTGCGCCATGAGGCCGCCCACGAGGCCGGCCGTCTGGACGATGAGCGCCTCCAGATATTCGGTCTCCAGCGCGTCGGCGCGCCGGGCGTGGCTGCGCGTGTGCGGGCCCGTGTGGGTGTGCGTGCAGCTGAGGATGACCTGCTCCTCCTGGCCGCCGAAGGTCTTGGCGCACGCCTGCCGGATGCGCTCGATGTAGGCCTCGTCGATGCCCAGGAGGTCGAAGCTCAGGATGACGCCCTTCTTCGCGCCGTCGTCCAGCGCCAGCGCGGTCACATACAGGTCGTCCAGCTTGGCGACGCTGACGTCATGCGTGCCGTAGCCCGCCACGCAGGTGCCGATTTCAGGGGAGATGACTGTCTTGCCGAATGAGATTTTCATGTCGTGTCCTCTTTGCCTCCGCTTCCGGAAGCGTTTTGGACACAATGTAGCCCTTCATTCAGGGATTGTGCGCCTCTCCTGAAACATTGAAGGCGGGGGGACCGCGAAAGTCCCTCCGCCTTCGGAGCGTGTTGCCGTGGAATGCGGCGCTAGTAGTGTTTGACTTTAATCCGCTTGCACTTGCATTGTTCCTTTGGGCTGATTTTTTCGCGGTTTTCGCCTTACGTGCGAGTGCACGCGCGGCTCAAATCGCGAAAAATCATCTCCAAAACTCCAACGCAATTGTCAATGGATT
>CACZQQ010000042.1 GCA_902783355.1 uncultured bacterium | reverse complement strand
TTAAGGCCCCCCGCGGCGATGATAGTGCGTTCAAGAGCGCGTGAAAGTAGCGCGGCGCGAACCTCCCCCTCCAGGGGCGCCCCCCAACCGGGCGCCCCTGGATTTTTTTTGCACGGGCGCTCTATTTATTAGGATATTCGTTTCAGCCTTCGGGCCAGGCGACATGCAGGCATGCGCGGCCCATGTCGCGCTAGTCAAGCACCGTGCAGCCACGCGTTTCAAGCAGGGTGCGCAGGACGGCGAGGTTTGATTGCGCCTCCGCCGCCACGTCGACGGCCAGTCCGTAGAGGTGGCGTGAGATATATCCTTCCTTGCGGTCGCGCAGAATCCGGTAGGCCTTTTCGGCGTCCAGCGGTCGTGCCGCTTCAAGTTCATCGATATAGGATGGCCGCCCGTGCCGGGCGTACATGGCCTCCAGTTCGGCGTCGTTCATGGCGGCCATGAGTTCCGCCTGGCGTCGCAGGGTGCGCCTTGCACTGGTCACGACCAGGGGCGGCGCATCTGGACAGGCATGGCGGTAGTCGGCCGCCGCGCCTTCAAGGGCTTTCCTGAGAGGCGCCGCGAGGGCATCGTAGTCCTCGGCGGCGCACTCCAGGAGGATATGCTGTCGGTCAGGCACGGGCACCGGGCGCCTTGGGCAGTACCGGGTTCTTCAGGTTCTGGAAGACGCGTTCGAAGAGTTTGAGGGACTCCTCGATCTTGTCGGGGTGCATGAGTTCGGCGCATTCGCGCGGGGTCAGGCCGGGGCGGTCCTCAAAGGCCTTCTTGAAGAGGCTGGTGTAGTAGCGGACCAGGAAGTCCTCCTCGGAGGTGACGGTGCGGAAGAGGGAGAGCAGCCGGCGGGACTGGGGCTGGTTGGAGGTCTTGGGGTTCTCCCAGAGGCAGGCGCCGAAGATGAGGGACCAGATGGTTCCCTGCCAGGGGCGGTCCTCCACCACGTGGTCGGGGTCGACCGTGTTGCGCAGGTCCTCGTTGGTCATTTCGCGGCCGTTTTCCGAGAAGACGACATAGATGTTGTGGAGCACCTTGTCGCGGATGTCGCCGTCGGTGATGTGCCAGCGGGTGGCCTGCATGTATTCGGCCAGGTTGAAGTTCTGCAGCTCCTCGTCGGAGTAGGCGGAGGCATTGTGGCAGTTGCCGTAGCCGACCATCAGGGCGGTGTCGGTTTTGCTGAGCTTGACGGTGGTGTTGGCGACGTTGCGGAGGAACTCCTCGAAGTTGGCGCAGCTGAAGTCGGCGGGGTTGAAGTCGGGCAGCTGGGCCTGTACCTTGGCCTCGAGTTCCTCGATGGGCATCTCCGCATTCACCACGAGGGACTTGATGGTATAGAGCACCTGCTGTTTGTCCACGCTGTTCGGGGCCTTTCCCTTGACGCCGGTGTCGTTGATGGCGATGAATTCATCGGAGACGCGCGCCAGCGCGGTCGCGGTGGCCTCGGGGCCCAGGATGTAGACTTTCCTGCCCATGGCGCGTATGCGGGAGACGAATGGGATGAGGGCCAGGTCATTGGAGCCGAAGATGACCGCGTTCAGGGAGGGGTTCGCGGCGATGAGGGTCAGGGCGTCCATGCCCATGTAGGCGGCGGTGTAGCCGGGGATGCGGAGGAAGCTGCCTGTGCCGTGGGGGATGTGCTGCATTTCGGCGCCCGCCTTTGAGAGGTCGCTGATGGTGCGGCGTGTGCGGGGGGCCGTCCAGTCGCCGTAGGCCTTGCAGAAGACCACGTCTCCGTAATGGTTTTCCAGCTGGGCCATGACATCGATGTGCGAGTAGTTGCGATAGCTGTCGTATTCGCCCTTGCTGTTGAAGCCCATCAGATTGTCATAGTCAATCAGGAGAGCCAGTTGCATCGCTTTCTGTGCCATAGTCGTCTTCTTCTTCTGTTTCTTGGGGTTACTTGTGGGTTTCGGATTTCAGGGATTCCAGAATTCAATGAAAAAACAGAAAGGTTCTTTCATGCGCGGGGCCTGTCCTCCACGAAGGCATTGGGCCAGTGGCGGAGGCTGACGGGGCGCGTCCCCTGGCTCCAGACTTCGATGACGTCGAAGCGGAAGGGAGCCTGCAGGTGTCCGCAGGCCTGCCGGTAGGCGTGCGCGCAATGCACCAGATGACGCCGCTTGCCGAGGTCCACCGCCAGCAGCGGGGCGATTTCGTCCAGAGGGCGGCCTGGGCGGACGCGGCGGGTCTTGACTTCGACGAAGCACAGCTGCCCCGAACGGCTCAGGGCAACCAGGTCGACCTCGCCGCCGCCGTGTGGCGGCCGCCAGTTGCTGGCCAGGCAGTCATATCCGCAATTCTCCAGGTAGCGTCGCGCGGCCTTTTCGCCGGCTCTGCCTATGCGTGCGCCAAGCCGTCTCAAGCGCACTGTCTGCGGCGGAAATAACATCCGCAATAACTGCCTCCGTCAAGCGTTCTCTCTGTTGCAATTGCGCGTACTGTAAACGCTCTTGCCGCTTTTTCAAGGAGGAAGCCGCATTTTCGGTTTTAGCGGGCGTCGCCGGTTGCGTTTTTTCATGAAAATCGCGTGACGGGCTTGCAGTTTTTGAAATACGGGCTATCTTATGAGCCGCGACGCCGACATAGCTCAATGGTAGAGTGGGTGGCTGTTAACCACTAGGTTGCAGGTTCGAGCCCTGCTGTCGGCGCCATTCCTTTCAGAGCGTCCTGGTGGAAATCAGGGCGCTTTTTTTATGTCGTGCGGGCAGGCAGGGGGAGGCGGGTTATATTCTGTCCTTGGACTGACAAACGAGGCGAGGGAGTCGATGCCTGAAGAAAACTACAACCATCTGCTGCCCGAGACGGAGGTGTTCCTGGAGCATCTGGGCATCCGTTCCGTGGACAGCGATTTCGGCACGCTGCAGCATTTCATCCAGAAGTCGCTGCGCGAGGGGCTCGGCCCCCAGGAGGCGACGCCGCCCCTGCGCTGGCAGGACCATACCATCGAGAAGCTGGTGGACATGGGCTCCTCCGTGCTGGACGTGGGCTGCGGCGAGGGCGACCTGCTGGTGCGCCTGGCGGAGAAGCGCCGTTCCAAGGTGCAGGCGGTGGAGCTCAACCAGGAGATGGTCATCCGCTGCATCGAGCGCGGCATTCCCGTCTACCACGGCGACCTTGAGCGCAGCCTCTCCAATTTCAGCGACGGCAGCTTCGACTACGCCATCATGGAGGAGACCCTGCAGACGCTGACGCGTCCGCTGGATGTGCTGCGGGAGCTACTGCGCATCGGCCGCCGCACGGTCGTCTCCTTCCCGAATTTCGCGCACTGGAAGGTGCGTCTGGCGTTCAGCCTGGGCGGCCGCATGCCCAAGACGGCCTC
>CACZQQ010000041.1 GCA_902783355.1 uncultured bacterium | reverse complement strand
CGACCCGCGTCCCGCCGACCAGCTCCTCCACGCCATTGTCGTAGGTGATCCCCAGTGTTTCGCCCTTGCCGAGATTCAAACGTTGTATCTCTTTGCACCCCAATAAGTTATCTAATCCACAGGAAGGGCGCTTCAAGGCCATCCAGCTCCTGCCGTCGCGGCAGGCGAAAGGATACTCCACCAGCAGGGTTCCGCCGTCCTCCACGAACCGACGCAGCAGCGCGGCGGTGGCGTCGGAAACCATCTCGCAGCCGCCCACGCAGAGCAGGCGGTACGCATGGCAGTCATCCGTCTCCGTGACCATGTCGCAGGAATGGCCGCACCGCCGCCACAGATAATGGCTTCCGAACAGCTGGTGCTTGTATTCATAGTCGCAGTCGCCGTCCACCGAGTCGAGGCGGAAGAGCGGCGTCGACATCTTTTTGATGCGGGCCAGCAAGTCGTTGTCGCGGTTGAAGAGGATGGCGACAGGCGCAGGCACGGGCTTGCTGCGCGCGAGCGCGCCGCCCCACTTCCGCAGTTCCTGCGCCATGCGGTCGCAGCGGCGGCTTCGCCGCGTCTGCGAGCCGTCCATCTCCCGCATGCCCCATCCGTTCGACTCGTCGCCGATGCGTTCGGAGCGGTACTGCCAGAAGGTCAGCCCGTGGCAGCCGGCCGCCAGCGTCATCCAGGCGGCCTGTTCGACAAAGGCGGGATTGGCTTCCGGCGTGTCATTGGCGTAGTTGGTGTAGAACTCCTGGCACCAGAAGTTCTCGTCAACCCTCCTCATCCACGCGCCTTGGCAGAGGGCGTCGGCGTGCTCCCGTTCACAGCGCGGACGCAGTTCCACCGGAAACGAGGCGCCATAGCAATCGACGGCGGCGGCGTTCTGCAGGTCGTCGCTGGTGTCGCAGGCGGGGTCCTGGACGAGGGAGGAACAGCCCACATGGCACATGACCGCCCTCCTCGGCGCCCCCCGCCGGATGGCGTCCGCCGAAAGGGCGACCTGGCGGGCCACCGCCTGGCGGGCCCATTGCCGCCACAGCATCAGCTCCACGTAGTCCGCCTGGCCGCGGGGAGGGAAGACGGTGTCAAAGCCGCTCCACGCCTTGCCGTAGGCGGCGTTGAGCTGTTCAATGGAGCCAAAGCGCGCTTTCAGATAGTCGCGGTAGCTTTGCACCGAATGGCGGCAGCAGCATTGCCCCAGAGGACGGCTGCGCGGCTCGTTCCAGGCGTTGAAGAACCAAAGGGCGGGATGGCCGCCATAGCGCGCCGCCACCGTCTCCGCGAATTTCGCCGCCGCCGCCGCGACCATCGGGTTGTCAAAGCAAGGCCACCACCCACCGACGTAGAACGCGGAATGGCTCATCGGGCCCAGCGGCCGCCCGTCCAGCCCAATCCGCGTCCCCTCCAGTTCCGTGAAGACCCAGTCGGGCGCATTCTCCAGCTGGACCTTCAGGATGACCCGGAGCCGATGCCGCCAGGCCGTGTCCATCAGGCGGTCCAGGTCGTCAAACGCATAGATGCCGCGAAGCCGCTCATGCCAACGCCACTGCGGCCGGAACTGCACGTGCGTATAGCCGCATCGGGCAATCTCCCGCAAATCCCCCTCCCACTCCTCCTCCAACGGTGTCGGGGCGCGGTGATACTGTGTGCCAAAGGGAAAGAAATCAAACACAGGCATGGTCATTTTGCGCAACTCCATCAGAAGCGCCGCCGGTCACTTCTCCGGCGGGCTGGCCACAAAGCCGTTGTCGGCGGTGTCGATCCGCGCATGCTTCAGGCTCTTCAGCATGCCCACGGCGTCAACCACGCCGCCGACGGAAAGCCAGATGGTGCATCCCACGCCGAGGACGATGGAGCAGGGAATGAGATCCCACCACCAGAACGCCGTCCAGAAGGCGTCGGTCAATCCATGGGTCAGCGCCAGAATGCTCACCACAATGAAGACGCCCCACCAGAGGAAGGACCAGCCGGCCGTCATGTAGGCCACGACGCGGTCGAAGCGCGTGAAGTTGCTGTTGATCCCCAACAGGCTGGAAAGGCGGAAACGGCTGGGCCGATGCAGTTCCATGGAATCGGCGTCGGCATGGCGGCCCCGGTGGAGAAGGCGGTCCATGTCGTAGCAATGGCGCGGCCCCAGCAGCGAAACCAGGACGTAGACCGTGATGGACGACAGCATGGTCGCCAGATAGACATACTGCCCGTTGATTGGAAACTTGTCCTGATGGCGCAGCAGCCACTGCCACTGCGCCCCCCGCGCCACCAGCGCGCCGACAAGCCGCGTCCAGCCCTGCTGCAGGACGATGCCGCCCAGCCCCAGCACCGTCCCCGTCAGCAGGGCGCACCACGCCGCCGGCGTGGTGCCGCGCTTCCAGTAGAGGCCGCCGATGATCACGGCACCGGCGCCGCCGAGGTAGATGGCCCCTGTAATGGAAAAGTACATTAGAATGAAGTCCTTCAGGGGAAACAGCATGCTGAAGCAGAAGCCAAAGACCGCCACGCCGATGATGGAGCAACGCAGGACAAGCATGTGCACCTTCGGGGAGAAGGGCTTCTTGCGCAGCGGCATCAGGACGTCCTGCACGAAAATGGTCCCCCAGGCGTGGATATAGGTGTCGTCGTTGCTGATGGCGCAGGCGATGACCACCACGGCAAAAAGCCCCACCAGCCCCTTCGGCAGCCAGTGCGCCAGAAAGAGCGGGACGGTCATCTGGCTCCGGATGGAGGGGTCGGCGATGCCGGCCAGCTGCGCCTTGACGGGCGCCATCATCTCGGCGTACTGGGGCAGATGCAGCGCCGCGTAGGCGCACAGCGGAATCAACACCATGCACAGCCCCGATGAGAAGCTCCGCCAGTTGCCGAGAATGCCCGCCATGACCGCCTCATGGGGCGTCCTCGCCGCGGAGTTGTAGCCGGATCCACCCTGCCAGGCCCGCACCGTGTAGATGGTGCCCAGCATGCCGATGAGGAAGTAGTAGATGTTGAAGTTTTCGGCCTGGGAGGTCTTGAAGGGATTGATGAGCGACTGGTTTTCAGGGGCCTGCTGCAGGCCCGCCATCATGTCGCCCCAGCCAAAGCT
>CACZQQ010000040.1 GCA_902783355.1 uncultured bacterium | reverse complement strand
TAGCTGACGTAGGGCTTGACCTCGACGTTGGGGATGACGAAGCCGCTGCGGTCGTACATGGCGACGCGGGCCTTGTGGGAGCGCCAGTAGATGGTAGTCTTCACGCCGGCGGTGGTCTTGTCGCAGAGCGCGAAGCTCAGGTCGCCGAAGACGCGGCCGAAGAAGTAGGAGTCGATGACGCCAGCCCACTTGGGACCGTGCTTGTAGAGGCTGTAGGAGAGCTCGGTGCCCAGGGCGAGGCCGGCCTTGCCTTCCTTGTCCAGCACATTGTCGAGGGTCAGGCTGACGCCGCACTCGGTCTCCTTCTCGTCAGAGGCATCCCAGGTCTCGGGATACTGGAAGTAAACCCAGTAGATGTCCAGGGAGATGGGGGAGAAGTCGGTGTCGAAGGTCTTGGCATAGCCGAGACGGTAGTCGATCTCCTCGGCGCGGTAGCGGCGGTTGTTGCGGTAGAAGCCGCCGTCGTTGAAGCTGGTCATGTCATACTGGCCCCAGACGTCCAGGTAGAAGCCATAGTAGTTGATGTCGGCGGTGAAGTTGGCGACGGGGTCGGGGTTGAGGACGACGCCCTTGGAGACGTACTTGGAATCCCAGCCGAGGGTGAGGGAGACGACGGGCTTCACGACCTCATCCTGCGCCTCGATTTCAGGAGCCTGCTCCTGGGCGATGGCCACCAGGCCGATGCAGAGGAACGCCAGAGCAAAGAACACATTGGACTTCTTCATGTTTTTTCCTTTGTTTTTGGGTTTGTATTGGGAGAACAAAGCTGAAAAATGCGCTCAACACCAACCGTCAATCCATTGGAAGCCTTTGCGCGGAAACTTGCGATAATATAATCGTCTTGCGCGGTTGTCAAGTCGCTTTAGACATTTTCGCAGGATAATTGTTCCATTTCCTGTGAAGAGGGCGGTTTCACCAGCTGGCCAGCACCTGCGGCAGGGCCGACAGGAAGGCGGCCACGTCCTCCGGGGCGCTCTGTGCGCCGAAGCTGACGCGGAGAGCGCCGCGCGCGGTCGCCTCGGGGACGCGGAGGGCGGCGAGCGTGGGGCTCGGATCGCCGTGTTCGGCGGCGCAGGCGCTGCCGGTCCCCACGAGAATGCCGTGTTCCTGCGCGAGGATGCGCGCCACGACGGCGCCGTCGTAGTCCGGCAGGGCGAAAAGCGTGATGAAGGGGGAGGCTCCTTCGGGCGAGAAGAGGGGCCATTCGGGCCGCAGGCCCTTCAGCAGCTGCGCCTTCAGGGCGGCCGCGCGCTCCCGTGCGGCCGTCTGCTCCCGCACGGCCATGGTGGCGGCGCGCGCCAGCATGAGGGCGGCCGCCACGTCCACCGTGCCCGCGCGAAGCCCCTGCTGCTGGCCGCCGCCCGTGAGCAGCGGCTTCAGGGGGATGCCCCGACGGCAGACGAGGGCCGCGGCGGCGGGGCCGCCGATCTTGCGGCCGGAGACGGCCAGCAGGTCGATGTGCGCCTCCTCCCACGGGATCTCCTCCTTGCCGAGGGCCTGGCAGCCGTCGGCGACGAGCAGGGCGTCGGGCGGCAGGGCGTTGCGGTCGCCGTCCCACCGCGCGCCGTTTTCGTTGTTGACCAGCGGCAGCGCCACGATGTGCGGTCCGGTCGGCGGGTTCGCAGGCAGGAGGGCGTGGCCGCTGCCGTCGAGCGTGAAGGGGATTGCGTCCGGCAGGACCTGTGCGGTCTTGGCGAGGGCCGGATGTGCAGATTTGTCGTAAATAACTGAGGTACAACGATTTGCGTTGTATGCGCCATGCAGGGCGAGATTGAGGGCCTCCGTGCCGGTGGCGCACCAGAGGACGAAGGCCTCGGCGGGGCGGATTTGCAGGGCGGCCAGCAGTTCCTCCTCGGCGGCGATGAGGGCGCGGCGGCACTCCTCCGCATAGCAGGTGATGCCGTGGGGGTTCGCGCCGTAGCGGGCTGCCAGTTCGGGATAGAGGGCCGCGATTTCGGGGCGCGGCGGGCCGCCGGCCGCGTGGTCCAGGTTGTGCCGCAGGGGGATCACGCGTACATTCTATATAATAGATACAGCCAGTTGCCGACGGCCATCCAGAGGAGGGTCGGGACGGCGAGGAAGGGGGCGAAGGGGAGGGCGCCCTCCTGCGGGTTCTCCGGCGGCGCCTCCTCCTTGCGGGGCGTGAACTTCTTCACGGTGCGGCGCGATTTCGGGGCGCGGGAGGCGGCGGCCGCCTTGCGGATGAAGCCGAAGAGGAAGCCCAGCACGGCGCCGCCCGCGAGGATGTAGATGCAGGAGTCGGCCCCCAGGAAGGCGCTGGTCATCATGAGCAGCTTGATGTCGCCCCAGCCCATCGGCTCCTTTTCCGCGCAGGAGGTGTCGTCTCCTTCAGCCTTGGCGGCGCGCTTGCGGCGGGCGTTCAGGACGACGCAGCCCGCCCAGTAGGCCAGCCCCAGGAGGGCGAAGGCCAGCAGGAGGCCGGCGAGGCAGTCCGCCAGAGCCGCCAGCCGCACGCCGAGGCCGCCGCCGACGGCCTTCCGGATGGCGGCGACCATCGGCCCCGCGATGAGGGAGCCGCCGTTGGGGTCGGCGGGATTGGCGACGGCGGGGCGGCCGTAGGGGAAGGCCACGGCGAAGAGGATGGCGGCGCCCATGCCCGTGTAGGTCAGCTTGTCAGGGATGTAGCGGTGTTCCGCGTCGATGCGCGCGGCGGAGAGCATGGTGCCCGCCAGCCAGAACCAGCCGACCAGCGTCGAGAAGGGGAGGCCGTCGCAGTAGACGCGTGCGGCGATGGCCAGGTAGAGGAGGCCGACGGCGCCTTCGCCGATGGGATACTTCCACGAGATGGGGAGCTTGCAGGCGCTGCAGCGGCCGCCGAGGCAGAGCCAGCTGATGATGGGGATGTTCTCCCATGGGCGGATGCGATGGCCGCATTTGGGGCAGTGGCTGGGCGGCGTCGAGAGCGATTCGCCGCGCGGCATGCGCCACACGACCACGTTCAGGAAGCTGCCGATGATGGCGCCGAACCAGAAGGCGATGAGACCGTAGAGGATGGGCATGTTTAGCGGCGGCGTGAGCTGGAGCGGGCGAGGACGATGTAGTAGAGCAGGGTCAGCAGGGCGGAGACCGCGCCCGCGATGTAGGTCAGGAAGGCGGCGTTGAGGACGCGGCCCGCCGCGTCGCGCTCCTGGTTGGAGAGGAGTCCCGCGCGCACCATGGCGACCTTCGCGCGGCTGCTGGCGTTCCATTCGACGGGGAGGGTGACGATGGAGAAGAGCACCGCCATGGCAAAGAGGCCGCAGCCGATGTAGGCGACGTTCGCCATCTGCAGCAGGAGGCCGGCGATGATGACCCAGTAGGAGAACTTGCTGCCGATGTTGGCGGCGGGCACGAGGGCGGAGCGCAGCCCCATGGCGGGATAGCGTTCCGCGTCTTGCAGGGCGTGTCCCGCCTCGTGGCAGGCGACGCCCACCGCCGCCAGCGAGTTGCTCCCGTAGACGCTGTCCGAGAGGCGCAGCACCTTGGCGCTGGGGTCGTAGTGGTCGCTCAGGAAGCCGTTGACGTGTTCGATGCGGACGGTGGAGACGCCGTTGCGCTCGAGCATGAGGCGCGCCGCTTCGGCTCCCGTCAGGCCGCTGGCGCAGCGCACCTTCGAGTACTTGGAGAAGGTGGTTTTGACGAAGGCGCTGGCGGCCAGGGACAGTAGCAGCCCCGGAATCATGAAGATGAAGTAGAGCGGGTCGAAATACATGGCGTTCTCCTGTTTAGGACGAAGAGGCGGGCCGGCGGCGCGGCGGTTCCCTTTTGACCGCCGCCGCCGGCGGGTTGTTCCCGTGGACGGACACGGGCTTAATGTAGCCCGCAATCCGCGGATGGGGACGGCGTTGCGTCATGTCGCCGCAGGCGTCCGCCCGCCGTCCTGCGCGGCGTGCTTCCTGAGGGCGAGGATGCCGACGCAGTAGAGGACGCCGGCGATGAACTTGATGGCGGCGCTGCCGGCGAAGATGGTGACGGGCTGGAAGACGCGCATGAG
>CACZQQ010000039.1 GCA_902783355.1 uncultured bacterium | reverse complement strand
TGCCTGCGATGAGGGATTGCATATTTTGACGAGCAGGAGCCGCCCCCTGCCGCCGAAAAGGGCGAAATGGTGCCTGCGGGCTTGCCTTTGCCGGAACGCGATTATAGTATGGAGAGGTTTTCACTGTCCAAAGACAAAAGAGGAGTGACTGATCCATGCTGAAACGACTGCTGGGCGCCGCGCTGGCGCTGACCGTCTCCATGGCCCTGCTGGCCAAGGCGCCGGAGGAGTATCCCTTTGGGACGCAGATTCTTGACGGAGGCGCCGTGGTGCCTGTGGCCCTGAGCCTCGTCCACGCCAGCAACGAGCACATGAACTTCTGCTTCGTCCACCGCTTCGCGGACGGCACCATCCGGATGAGCCACTCCATGGGCATCCACACCGTCACCGAATACGGCTGCCGCGACTACTCCACGGACGACGGCAAGACATGGCAGAAGTTGCCGGCCGGGCTGGTGGCCGGCTTCAACGCCTACGACACGCTGGACGGGAAGAAGGCCTGCGTGGGCTGCTGGTCGAGGGAGGAGCGCGACGAGCACGTCATCACACGCACCGTCGAGGACGCGGACGGCAAGGTCGCCGTGGAGAAGTCCACCCTGAAGCTGCCCTTCAAGTCGTGGTGCCAGATGCACCGCAATGTCCTGCGCTGCAAGGATGGGCGGCTGGTCATGCCGGTCAAGGGACACAAGCAGGGCCACAACAAGTGGATGGCCTTCATGGTGGAATCGCTGGACGACGGCAAGACTTGGCAATATGTATCTACCATTCTAGAAGATACGGCGCAGAAATATGCCGAGGGGCCGAATGAGGCGGAGATCATCGAGCTGGCCAACGGCGACCTGCTGTGCTACGTGCGCGTGGCGGGCATCGCGCCCCTCCATCAGCTGCGCTCCAGGGACGGCGGCAGGACGTGGGGCGAGGACCATGAGATCGCCCCCTTCGGCGTGGCGCCTGCCGCGACCATCCTCCAGAACGGCGCCATCGTCGTCATCACCGGCCGCCCCGCCACCTATCTGCTCATCGACTTCACGGGCACCGGCGAACACTATCAGCAGTACTGCATCTACGGCGGCTCGGGCAGCTCCTACGCCAGCGTCCTGGAGATCGCGCCGAACCGCGTCCTCGTCGTCTTCGACGAGAGCGATTTCGGCAGCTGGCGCACCCTGACGCGCATGTCCCGCATCACCGCCATGACGTTGGACATCGTGAAGGACGGCGACCTGAGCCTGGATTCGGACAAGCGGATGGGCTACGAGGTCTTCTACAGCGCGGCCGGCGGCAAGCTCCCCAGCATCCCCCGCGGCTTCGTCCCGCATGCCTACAACCGGGAAGGCAATAGTCTCGAAATCAGGGAGATAGCTGAAAATCCGGAGCCGGTTCTGCATTTCGAGCACCACGGCGAAGGGCTTGACAAGTTCCCGCACATCCGCGCAGGCGTCGTCTCTCCGACGGCGACCAAGGCGCGCGGCGAACTCCGCGTGCGTCTGGACGATCTGGGGGAGGAGCATCCGCAGTTTGACTGCCGCATCGCGCTGCCAGATCCGGATCCCGCCCGCACCAAGGGCGCCCTCTACGCCTTCTTCGCCTTCGCCAACGACTACATCACCTATGACACAGCAGGGGCCAACGGGGCCTTCAAGAGAGAGAAGGTGCCCTTCAAGGCCAACTACGCCTTCCATACCTTCACCTTCGAGGCCGACGCCACGACAGGCGAGTTCAGGCTCTTCGTCAAGGGGGAGGACAAGCCGCTCTTCATTGGACGGATGCCCCACCACGACGAAATCCTCCCCGGCTTCCAGTTCGGCGATGGCGCCACGGACGTGAAGGGCTCCGCCGACTTGGCCTATATCGGCTTCACCGCCGAATAGCCTTCCGCAAATCACCGCCTTTTCCCGCGCCTGCGCCCGACAGCCTCGGAAAGCGCCTTCCCGCTCCTTGGCCTGTGCCGACGGCCAGCCGTCGGGAAATTGAAAAGGCCCCTTTTTCACGGAAAAAACCTGTCTCCACTTGACAAATCCGTTTTTTGCCGTACTTTATGTACATGCGCGGAATTGTACGCGCGTG
>CACZQQ010000038.1 GCA_902783355.1 uncultured bacterium | reverse complement strand
GATGATGGCGATCACCACCAGAAGCTCGATCAGCGTGAAATGACGGAAAGTCTTGTGGAAGGGAGTCAAACGCATGTTTGTTATTGTCCTTATCTGTTATTGTTTGTCTGCCCCTGTCCTATTTCAGGATCTTCCAGCCGATGTAGGAGATGTCCACATCGCCGAAGATGCTCTGGCTGCCGTCGCCGACGATGACGTAGTCGGCGCCGCGCGCATTGTCGTTGAGGGGGGCTGAGAAGACGGGCTCGGGCTTGCCGTCGATGAAGAGTTCCTGCTTGCCGGCGTCGGCGTCGATGACGTACTCGTAGCTGTGGAAGGAGTTGCCCAGGTCGTAGTTCTTGGCGTGGATCTTGCCGCCCTCCATCCACTTGACGGCGACGAGGCTGAAGCCGACATAGCCGTGGAAGCCGTTGTGGTCGACGCCGTTGCCGCCGGCGGGCACGAAGAAGTGGAACTGGCCGATGCCGCCCTTGTCCACGGCGTCGTTCATGCGGAATTCGGTGACGAACTTGACCTTGCGGGCGGTGGCCACGCTGACCTGGCCGTTGAGGTTGGCCGCAGTGGGCCCTTCGGTCTCGCCGGCGTGCATGGCAAGGTGCAGGACGGGGTGGGGCCGTTCGGGAATGGTGCGCATCTCGTAGTAGCAGTTGTCGCTCTTGCCCTCTTTCTTCTCCTTGAAGAAGGAACCGTAGAAGAGGTCTTCGCCGATGGGAAGCTTGCCGGAGGCGGCGGAGTAGAAGAAGTCATACTCCTTGGCGCGCGGGTCGCCGGCGCTCAGGTCGTCAAGCGTGTCCTCGTCGCTCTTCTCCACCTTGTAGCGGCTGGCGTGGATGCGGGAGAAGCCCGTGGGGCTCTTCCACGAGCCGAAGTTGCTCTCGTCGTAGGTGATGGTGATCTCGTTGGGGGCGGTCTCCAGGACGGAGGCGTAGCTGCTGCCGGCCCCGCGGTAGATGTCCACCTTCTGGTAGTTGGCGCCCGTGCCCGTGAAGTCAACCAGCAGGTAGAGGTTGGGGCGGCCGGTGACGACGACGATGGTGCCGTCGGAGAGGACGCGGCCGTTGGGGGAGGCCGCGCCCTTGAAGAGGGTGATCGCCTCGGGCTTCGTCCAGGTCTTGCCCTCGTCGGAGCTGAAGACCTGCTTCACGTAGCCGCCGCCCTCGTCGCGGTAGAGGGCGCAGATGCGGCCGTCCCTGAGCTGGAAGAGGGTGGCCTCGTCAGGCCCCTCGGCGGTCTCGCCGGCGGGGTCGTCGGCCATGACGCCCGTGAACTGCCACGAGGCGCCCTCGTCGCTGGTCTCGAAGACGCCGATGTGGCACTTCGCCTCGCCTTCCTTGTGGCCGTAGTAGGTCATGAGGAGCTTGCCGCTGGGCAGCCGGATGGCGTCGCGGTGGACGAAGCACTGGGTGGCGAAGGGGGTCTCCAGCGTGGCGGAGTGGACGCGGTCCATCTTCTTCGTCTCGGGGTTGTAGCGGTTGACGCCGATGACATGGGTCTTGCTGTAGAACCTGTCCCAGCAGCCGTAGTTGTACTTGCCGCCGTCAAGCCCCTCGAAGGAGTTGATGCCGCAGGTGGTGCCCGCCTGGCAGTGGATCCACGTCTTGCCGTTGTCGAGGGACATCTCGGCGCAGCCGTATTCGGTGACGGTGTGGATGCCCTTGGAGTGGTTCAGGTGGATGGTGCCGTCGGAGAAGCGGAAGGCGAAGCAGAAGTTCATGTCGTCGCCGAAGGTCTCGACGGTGTTGTCCTCCAGGGTGGTCACCTTGCCGCCGTGCAGGCGGTAGGTGCGCGCGGAGAGGAGCGTGGCGGCCGTGAAGAGGGCCAGGATGGTCAGAAGGAGTTTTTTCATGATGCGTGTTGTATGTAGAGGGGTGGCTCTTTGTAGATTATAGGTCATGTCAGGCCGAAAATCAAGCGCACAGGGAAAAAACGTCTTTTTTCGCCCGCGCGTCTCATGTCGGCCCGCTTGCCGCATGTCACTGCTCTTTCAGCGTGACGTAGCCGAACTTCTCCAGGAAGGCCAGCTCCTCGATGAGAGCGGCGATGGCCTTCTGGGCGGTCGGCGCGCCGCCGCGGTCGGCGTCCGCCATGCGGATGCACTCCAGCAGGTTGCGCTTGCCGTCGAAGAGCGCCCACACGGCGTGCGGCAGCTTGACGGGACGGCGCTGCGCCAGCGGCACGGCCGCCAGCGAGAAGGGGTAGCCCAGGCGGCCGCGCTTCGGAACGATTTGGAGGGCGCGGCGCTCCGCCGGCTTGAAGGACGGCGGCGGCAGCTTGGCCAGCCTGGCCGCGATGCGCTTCCAGGCGGCCGCCAGCGGCGCCGTGTCCACCGCCTGCCCCGTGAAGGCCTTCACCGAGGCCAGGCGGCTCTCCTGACGGAGATGCTCCGCCTGAAGCGCCATCCACTTCTCGTAGGTGCCCAGCTTGGCATTGGCGAAGATGCCAGCCGCCGCCGCGTTCAGCTCCTTCGCCGCGCGCCGCGAGTAGTCCGGCAGGCTCTCCGCGCACAGCAGCGTCTCGAGGATCTCCGCGAAGACGGGCAGCTGCTCGCCTGCGGCCGTCCAGTCCGGCTCGAAGAGATAGCCCGTGCTGTGGTGGCTCCTGCTACAGCCGCTATGCCACCAGAAGGTGGGGATTCCGCCGCGGCCGAAGTCGGGGTCGTTGGTGAAGGTGTCGTCGGAGTAGGAGGCGTATTCGGAGACGAGTCGCGCCTTCGGCAGGCGCGCGTGCATGATGTCGGCGGCCAGCCAGTCGCAGAAGTGCGCCACGCCGATGGGCGTGCGGCGCACGATGACCGTGTCGGCGTCCTCCTTGAAGGGGATTCCGTCGAAGTTGGCGGCCAGGACGATGTTGCGGCTGTCCTTCTCCAGGTAGGCGGCCATGCCGTAGAGCTCCATGGAGAAGACGACGCGCAGCGTCCGCTTCAGCTTCACCTTGCGCGCCACCAGCTGGCGGCCGAACTCGCACAGGTTGGCGAAGCCCGCCGCGTCGTCGTTGACGAAGGGCTCGTAGAGGTGCGCCAGCAGCGCGACCTCCTCCTTGCTCTCGCCGGGGACGACCGCCGTGACGGTGTGGACGGCGCCGTCGTAGTTGCGGCAGTTCAGCTCGCCGTGCAACGTGACGGGCCCCTCCGCCAGAAGGCGGCGCAGCCGCCGCACCGCCAGCGGCGTGATCGCGAAGGCGGGCAGCTTCTTCTCCCCTTTGGTCAGATACCAGCCCGTGTAGCCGATGCCGTTCTCCCAGCACAGCGCGTCGGGCATGATCTCCACGACATTCATGTCGCAAACCACAAGCCCCGCGACGCCCGCCTCCGTCAGTTCGCGGTAGAGGCCCCACATCAGGGTCGAGGGCGAAGTGGACGAATAGGCCGTCGTCTTGGCGTAGAGGACCCATTTGCCGCGGGCGGCCTCGTAGCGCCCCTTCTCCAGCGTGTCGAGATCCACCACTTCGGCGGTCAGGCCGCCTTTGGGCGTGGGCGCGCTCCAGACGAGGGCGTGCAGCGGATTCGCCGCCGTGTCCGCCAGAAGACGCTCCTCCGGCGACAGGCTCCCGTCCACGATCTCCAGGTAGGAGCGCCGCGTCTTGTCCAGGTCCCACGCCTGGGGCATGACGCAGTCGAAGGCGGTGGCCACGCCGTCCGCGGGATGGCTGATGCGCTCCACGCGGGAGAAGCCCGCCGCCTTGAGGGCCGCCTCGCAGAAGCGGGCGGAGCGCTCGAAGTCGTCGTAGGAGCAGGTGCGCTCGATGGCGTTCAGCGCATAGGCGGTGTCCTGCACGTTGTGCAGGCTGAAGGAACTCTGG
>CACZQQ010000037.1 GCA_902783355.1 uncultured bacterium | reverse complement strand
CATCTCCCCCGAACTGGACGATGTGACGGGGGCCGCCGGCGGCCTCGGCGAGAACTTCCTCACGTGGCTCTGGCACTTCCAGGAGAGCCACGAGGGCAACCTGCCCCACTCCAAGCTCGGCGACTTCTCCCTCATGGTCGACGGGCCGCTCACCTTCGCCTCCGAGAACTCCGGCGCCTTCGAAAGCACCCTCCGCAAGGGGACGCCCACCATCGCCGCCGAGGCCCGCGCCGCCATGATGGTCGGCAAGAAGCTGCGCTCCGCCAAGCTCATTCTGGCGCGCGCCAAAGGCGAGGAGTGGAGCTGCACGCTGGACGCCGCCCAGATGGTCGTCCGCGGCCTCAAGCTCCCAGAAGGCGATTCCTTTGACCCCGTGGACGTCTTCATCGAGCGCATGGTCAACCTCGACATCTTCCGGCAGGTCCTCTTCGAGCTCTTCCACCTCTATCTCAAGGTCATCACCGACCCCGTCAAGGCCGCCGAATATCAGGAGCAGGCCAAGCAGTGGGTCCGCGAACACGAACAGAAGTAGGCATGGCGGACGGCGGCGACCATCTGGCGGTGAAGGGGCTCGGGACGGACATCGTGCAGATTCCGCGCCTGGAGGCCTCCATCCGCCGCACAGGCGATGCCTTCCTAAGTCATGTCTATGCGCTAGAAGAACTTAAAAAGGCGCCACCCGAAGGCTCCGTCCGTCGGCTGGAATATCTGGCGGGGCGCTGGGCGGCCAAGGAGGCGCTCGCCAAGGCCCTGGGCTGCGGCATCACCGACAAGTGCCGCCTCCGCGAAATCGTCGTCCTCAACGAAGAGGGCACCCGGAGGCCGCTTCTGACCCTGCAGGGCGAGACCGCCAGGACCGCCGCCAGCCTCGGCGTCCGCCGGTGCCTTGTCTCCATCGCCCACGAGCGCGACTACGCCGTGGCGACCGTCATCACGGAGGGATAGCATGGAAACCGCCGACCGCGAATTGCAGGGCCTCGTCGCCCAGATCGCCGCCCGCCTGATGGCCCGCCGCTGGACGATGGCGACCGCCGAATCCTGCACGGGAGGCGCCATCGCCGCCGCGCTCACCGAGGCCGCCGGCGCCTCCGAATGGTTCGCCGGCGCCCTTGTCACCTATGCCACCGAATGGAAGGAGCGCCATCTGGGCGTCTCCCACGAGACAATCGCGCGCTTCGGCGTGGCCAGCTGCGAGGTCGTCTCGCAGATGCTCTCCGGCCTGACGGCGCGTTTCGGCGTCCAGGCCGCCTGCGCCGTCTCCGGCATCGCGGGCCCGACAGGCGGCGAACCCGGCAAACCCGTCGGGACGGTCTATATTGGGGCCTGCGCCAACGGCCGTTCCCATGTCGCCAAGCACCATTTCGACGGCGACCGCGCCGCCGTCCGCGCCCAGGCCGTCCGCCGTGCCCTCCAGATGCTTTTCACCCTCCTTTGATTTGACGAAAAAATTTTTGCATGAATTTGTCAGAAAGCGGTTGCAAAAAGTGAAAACGAGGCTATGTTATGGCCTGCAGACAAACTGCTTTTTGTTAGACTGATTTTAATTAACCAACGAATGTGAGGAGAAATGACCATGGCAAGAGAAAGCAACGCAACCGCCGCCGCGAAGGACGCCGCGCAGGACGCGCGCACCCGCAACCTGAAGATCGTCCTGGGCCAGATCGAGAAGGAGTTCGGGAAGGGCTCCATCATCCGCCTGGGGGACCAGGGCCACCAGAACGTGCCGACCATCAGCACCGGCTCCATGGCGCTGGACATCGCCACCGGCATCGGCGGCGTGCCCCGCGGCCGCATCATCGAGATCTACGGGCCTGAATCCTCCGGCAAGACCACGCTCTGCCTCCATGTCATCGCCAATGCCCAGAAGGCCGGCGGCACCTGCGCCTTCATCGACACGGAGCATGCCCTCGATCCGCGCTACGCCCGCGTCATCGGCGTCGACACGGACAACCTGCTGGTCTCGCAGCCCGATTGCGGCGAGGATGCCCTCAACATCGCCGAGACCCTCGTGCGCTCCAACGCCATTGACGTGGTGATCGTCGACTCCGTGGCGGCCCTCGTCCCCAAGGCGGAAATCGAAGGCGAGATGGGCGACCAGCACGTCGGCCTGCAGGCCCGCCTCATGAGCCAGGCCCTCCGCAAGCTGACCGCCATCGTCAGCAAGACCAACACCTGCATGATCTTCACCAACCAGATCCGCGAGAAGATTGGCGTCATGTTCGGCAACCCCGAGACCACCACGGGCGGCCGCGCCCTCAAGTTCTACGCCTCGATGCGCATGGAGATCCGCCGCACCGGCGTCATCAAGGCCCCCGACGGCAAGACGCTCGGCAACAAGGTCAAGGTCAAGCTGGCCAAGAACAAGCTGGCGGCCCCCTTCCAGGAGTGCGAGTTCGACGTCATGTTCAACGAAGGCATCTCCAAGGCCGGCTCCATCCTCGCCGTCGCCCTCGACATGAAGATCATCGAGAAGCGCGGCTCCTGGTTCTCCTTCGGCGACATGCAGATCGCGCAGGGCGCCGAGCAGACCAAGAACGCCATCAAGAGCGACCAGGCCCTCCAGGACAAGATCGTCGCCAAGATCCGCGAGAACCTGGACGCCAAGGGCGGCGCCGCCAACGCGAATCCCTTCCCGCAGGAGGATGAGCCGGCGGACGAGGGCGACATGGACCCCAACGTCCCCGTGGACCAGCTGTAGAGGCTCCGCCGCAGGAGGGCGCATTCGCCCCATTAGTACATTAGTACAATAGTACAAGCACCATGCCCATACTCCCCCTTCAGGAACTCCAGCGCCTCACGGACGGCCGCTGGCTGACGGCCGCCGACACCGCCGCCGGCTGCGCCCGCGTCTGGGACGACAGCCGCACCATCCGCCCCGGCGACCTCTTCATCGCCATCAAGGGCGAACTCTCCGACGGACACCGCTACATCGGCGCCGCCATCGCGGCCGGCGCGAAGGCCGTCGTCCTGCAGGACGCGCCCTCGCCGGAAGTTGTCTCGCAGGCGCAGGCGGCCTCCTGTCCGCTGCTGCAGGTGGCGGACAGCCTGGCGGCCTACCAGCAGCTGGCGCTGTGGCACCGCCGCCAGTTTCCGGAGGCGCGCGTGCTGGCCATCACGGGCAGCTGCGGCAAGACAAGCACGAAGGAGATGTGCGCCGCCATTCTGGAGCGGCGCTGGCCGGGCGGCGTCCTGAAGACAATCGGAAGCACGAACAACCATTTCGGCGTCCCCCGCAACCTCTACCGCATCGACGGGACGACGCGTGTGGCGGTCATCGAGATGGGCACCAACCACCCCGGCGAGATCGCGCGCCTGGCCGAAATTGCGCCGCCGGACGCGGCCATCGTCTGCAACATCGGGCACGCCCATCTGGAGTTCTTCCACGACCTGCGCGGCGTCGCCACCGAAAAGGGGAGCCTCCTCAAGGGCATCCTCCCCGGCGGCCCCGCCGTCTATCCCGTGGACGCCGTCGGCGCCGACATCCTTGCGCAGGACGCCGCCGGCCATCCCGCGCTGACCTTCGGCGCCACGCCGGAAGCCGCTGTCCAATACGCCTATCTGGGCT
>CACZQQ010000036.1 GCA_902783355.1 uncultured bacterium | reverse complement strand
TGCTCATCGTCTGCTACGCGCTCTTCAACTGGATAGGCATCTCCTACTACATGCGCGCGGAGACGCTTCGCCTGCGGCGCATGCCCTACGTGGAGGCCGCGCGCTGCCTCGGCCTTGGCGGCGCCCGCATCGCCTTGCGCCACATCCTCCCCAATGCGCTGGTCCCCCTCATCACCTTCTTCCCCTTCTCGCTGGTAGGCGCCATCGGCTCGCTCGCCGCGCTGGACTACCTTGGCTTCGGCGTCCCGCCGCCCGCTCCCAGCCTCGGCGAAATGCTCTCGCAGGCACAGTCGCAGCCATGGGCCTGGTGGCTCATCCTCTTCCCGTCGCTGACCCTCTTCACGGTCATGCTGGCCGGCGTCTTCATCGGCGAGGGCGTCCGCAACGCCTTCGACCCGCGCCGCCAGACCAGGCTGCAATAGTCACTCCATGCCATGAACAACACCGTCCACACATCCCTGGCCGTCCCGCGCTCCAATGCCCAGAGCGACGCCGCGGAGGCCATTCCATGCATCCGCGAAATCCTCGCACGGCACAACTGCTATGGCCTGAACCTGGAGGCCCCGTGGCTGGAAAAGGTCTTCGGGGCCTACCAGCAGCCGCACCGCTACTTCCACACGCTGGAGCACCTGCAGGCCATCTGCCGCCTCATCGACCGCGAGAACGAGGCGGGCGCCGCCATGACGGCCCAGCTGCTGCTGACCGCCCTCTTCCACGACATCGTGTGGTTTCCGCAGCGGCACAACAACGAAGAGCACTCCGCGCAGGCCTTCGACCTCCTGCGCCCCTCCCTGGGCGCGGAACTGCCGGAGGAGGCCTACCAGGCGGTCCGCAGCGCCATCATCGCCACCAAGCGGCTGCAGGACGCCGGCGAGATGGCCACGCGCTTCCATGGCTACGACTGCGACATCCTCCTCAATGGCAATCCCGTTGACCTGCTGGCCTATGAATTCCAGATCTTCCGCGAGTTCCAGTACATGAGCCTGGCGGAGTACCGCCACGGACGCTCCGCCTTCTTCCAGCGCTTCAGCCGCCGCTATCCGGAATGCCAGGCCAACATGCGCTTCCTCATCGAGTATCTGGAAAGGCGTCGGCCACGCATCGGCATCTACGCCGGCTCCTTCAACCCATTCCACATCGGACATCTGGCCATTCTTCAGAAGGCGGAACTCATGTTCGACAAGGTCGTGGTCGCCGTCGGCGTCAACCCGGAGAAGAACGCCGTCCCGCACAAGGACGAGCGCGTGGAAGCCGTCCGGAAGACCCTCCCCTTCCATCAGGTCGTCTTCTTCGATTCCCTCCTGGTGGACCTGCTCAACCAGGAGGCCGAGCTGGCGGACGTGACGCTCGTGCGTGGCCTGCGCAACGGCTACGACCTGGACTACGAGACAAGCCAGCAGTGCTTCATCCGTGAGATGAGGCCCAAGACCGTTTCCGTATATCTTCCTTGTAACAAAGAACTTGAGCATGTATCCTCATCCGCGTTGCGGGCGCTGGCGAACTTCGACTGCCATGGCCTCATGGAGCGCTACCTGCCCCACGACTACGACTACTACGGACGCACCGTCAAGGAAGAGTTCAAGCTGTGAGCGCGCAGGAATCCATCCCCGTCCTCTCCTGCCGCGACCTGAAGGTCTGGTACCCCATCCGCCGCGGCGTCTTCAACCGCGTCTGCGGCCATGTGCGCGCGGTGGACGGCGTGACGCTGGCGGTATCGGCCGGCGAAACGCTGGGTGTCGTGGGCGAATCGGGCTGCGGCAAGACGACGCTGGGGCGCGCCCTCATGGGACTTGAGGCCGCCACCGGCGGCGAAGTCGCCTTCGCGGGAAAGCCGCTGGCCTCCTACGGTGGCAAGGAGGCGCGTTCGATGCGCCGCCAACTGCAGATGGTCTTCCAGGACCCCTACGCCTCCCTCGACCCAAGAATGTGCGCGCTGGAAATCGTCACAGAGGGGCTTGAGTACAACCGCTGCTACCGTCCAGGGGAGGACCGCCTGAAGGCCGCGCGCCGCCTGCTGTCGGAGGTCGGCCTCTCCGACGAAGTGCTCTACCGCTATCCGCACGAGCTCTCCGGCGGACAGCGGCAGCGCCTTTCTATCGCGCGCGCCATCTCCCTCGAACCACGCGCCCTCATCTGCGACGAACCCGTCAGCGCAGTGGACGTCTCCGTCCAGGCGCAGGTCATCCGACTGCTGGTCCAGCTGCAGAAGAGCCGCCATCTCTCCTGCCTCTTCATCTCCCACGACCTGAGCGTCGTACGCCTCATGTCCGACCGCGTCGCCGTCATGTACCTGGGGCACATCGTGGAGACGGGACCGGCGGCGGCGGTCCTGGACGCGCCGTTGCACCCCTACACGCAGGCGCTTGTCAGCGCCATTCCGGTTCCAGGCGTCTCCGACCCTTCCAGACGCATCGTCCTGAAAGGCGAACTGCCGTCGCCGTCGAATCCGCCGCCGGGCTGCCCCTTCCATCCGCGCTGCCCCTACGCCACGGAAGCATGCCGCCGCGAGCGCCCCGTCCTGCGCGGCACGGGCACGCGCCAGGTGGCCTGCCATCGTCCGGAAGCCACGCCGGAGGAGGCCGCGCCGTGAACGGCACGCCAGCCAGCCGGGGCGACTTCGCCGCGTTGGATTTCGAATGCACAGGCGCCACGGACGGCTTCCAAAACACGCCCTGGCAAATCGGCATCGTCCGCATCGCCTGCGGACAAGTGGACATGTCGCGCTCCTTCGCCTCGCTTCTGCGCGTGCCGGCGGAGCAGCCCTTCAACCCGTACACGCCCGGCCGCTGGGCCCAGTTGCGCCCCGAACTGGCGGCGGCCCCCACGCCGCAGGAAATCTGGCCGCAGCTGCGGGAACTCCTGTGCG
>CACZQQ010000035.1 GCA_902783355.1 uncultured bacterium | reverse complement strand
CGGAAAAGCATCATGAAAAGAACACTTCTCGCGACAGCGCTCCTCCTCTGCGCCGCGACCGCCTTCGGCGGCTTCGTCATCCACAACGAGGACTGCACGGCCTTCTTCTGCAGCTTCGGCTTCAGCGCCGACGAGGCGGGGGCGCGCAAGTATCTGGCCCAGCATCTGGAGGCCGGCAGTGACAGCGTCAAGATCATGATGCTCAACACGCAGGGGCAGAAGTACATGCGCCCTGCGTGGACGCTTTTCGAGCGCGACGAGCAGGGGCAGTTCTCCTACAAGGGGAAGCCGATTTCGGCCACGCTGAACACGATGTACAACCGCATGCGCTCGATGTCCGAGGCGGGCGTGGACGTGTGGCGCGTCTGGATCGCGCAGTGCCGCGAGGCGGGCGTCTCCCCCTGGATCAGCCTCCGCATGAACGACGTGCATGGCGCGGACGAGGAAGACAGCTACATGATGTACGAGCTGTGGCGGCAGCACCACGAGTTCTGGCTGAACACCTACTACCCCAAGTTCGACTGGTTCGCGCGGCAGCTGGACTACGCCCACCCCGAAGTCCGCAAGTACTACATGGACATCGTCGCCGAACTGCTGGAGCGCTACGACTGCGACGGCATCGAGCTGGACTTCATGCGTTTCGGCCACGTCTTCCGCTACGGCCACGAGCTTGAGGACGCCCATTTCCTGACCGAGTTCGTGCGCGAGGCACGCCGCCGCTGCGACGAGAAGGCGAAGGCCGTCGGCCACAAGGTCGGCCTGGCGGTGCGCGTTCCCGCCGATCCGCGCGACGCCCATGACCGCGGCTTTGACGTCGAGACGTGGCTGGACGAGGGACTCGTGGACATCCTGACGCCCACGGTCTTCTGGAGCACCAACTGGGACGACGTGCCCGTGCACATCTGGCGGAAGCTCGTCCGCGGCCGCGTGCTGCTGGCCATCGGCATCGAGAGCCGCAACTGCCCTCCCGGCCTGCGGGAGGCGGTCAACTGCTTTGCGCCGTCGGGGGAGCCCTTCACCAATGCGCTCGCGGACCTCTACTATGCCCGCGGCGCCGATGCCGTCTATACCTTCAACTGCTTCAGGGACAACAGGAAATTCTACCGCGAGCTGGCCAATCCCGCAACGGTCGCCGCCCTGCGGCGCCGCATGCTCATGACCTGCAGCGACTGCCGCCGCGCAGGCAGCCAGAACGAGCGCGCCCTGCCCGCCACCGTCGGCGGCTCCATGCACACGCAGCTGCGCCTCAGCATCGGCACGAAGCCCGAGCCGGGGCGCGCCGCGCGGCTGGTCATCGGCTCCAAGCAGCCCTTCCCCGACGGCAACCTGCCCGAGGCGCGCCTCAACGGCGTGCCGCTCTCCGCCGCGCAGGCCCCCGATCCGGCGGAATACACGCAGGAGCTCCAGCAGCTCTGCGCCTATGCCATTCCCGACGGCACGCTGACCACCGACGGCAACATCATCGAGTTGCACTGGAGCCACGCCGGCAGCATTACCGTCAACTGGGTGGAGATCGACATCGCCGCCAAATAGGCTACACGGAACCCACCAAGAGGTCGTGATTCAGGTGACCTTTTTGCATCGTGACCATCGGCCAGTTTGAAATCCATCTATCTATCTGCGGTTCAATATGTTACATAAATAAATGCAGACGGAAGGCCCCGGAGGCTCCGGCGGCCTTCCCGTCTCGTGGCGTGCCCCCCGCCGCCGCGCCGTCTATTTCCGCATTCTGATCTTGATTTCGGTGACCTGGGCGGGGCCGTCGAAGATGATGCCGCCGTTGCGCACGATCTGGAAGAGTTCGCCCTGCAGGCCGGAGAGTTTGTCCTTCAGGGACATGGAGACGCTGCGGGTGCCCAGCTCCAGCCAGTGGCCGTCGAGGTAGAGCCTGGCCAGATGCTCCTCTTCGTAGAAGCGGAAGCGGCGCGGCGTGGTCAGCGGCCTGATGGCGACGGGCTCGGTGCCGCCGAAGGGGAACTCCAGATGGTCGTGGTAGAAGCGCACCATGGTGAGCATGCCGCCGATGGAGAGATAGGCGTCGGCGGACTTGCCGGGCGGCACCATCACCTCGAACTCGGCGTCCATGGGTTTGATTTGATATGCATAATTTCCTGCTGTCAAAGCATTTGTATTTTGCGCCTTTGCCGTCCAGTCGGCAATCTCCTCCAGTGCTTCTGTCGGCTGCGGATGGAGCGTGAGGTCGATGTCGGCGTCCATGATCTGCATGTCCTGGTCGGAGAGGCTGGTCAGGACGACAGTGTTCAGGCCTGGATGGAAGGCATTGCGCGGCACCTTGAAGGTCGCCGTGTCGCCGAAGGCGGTCTGCGGCTCCCACTTGACGCCGTTGGAGGCGATGGCGACCTGCGCGGGGCGTTGCGCCAGCAGCATGGCCGACAGCTCCACGGGGAAGCCGCGGGCGGCCAGCTCCTCCAGGTCGTCGGCCCATTCGACCACGAATTCCATGGACTGGCGTGCCTTCAGCGTCTGCTTGAAGCGGGGGCTCAGCAGCGGGAACTTGTTGAAGCGGATGCCGTCCTTGAGGATGTAGTTTGGCGGCCAGAGGATGGTCGGATTGAGGTGGTAGCGCTTGTCCAGGTCGCGGTATTTTTCGGGGCCGCCGAGCATGAGGTCGCGGGCGGAGGCCTCGTTGAAGAGGTTGAAGTAGTAGATGCCGTCCACGCCCTGCTGGTAGGCGGCGGCGATGCGCGCGTAGTAGCTGGCGGCCTTGTTGCGGCCGAGGCGGGGCGCGGGATAGCCGCAGAGCGGCTCGTCGATGGAGGCGTAGCACTTGACGCCGTATTTGTGGCAGAGGTCGACGCTCTCCTTCCAGGGCGTCAGGTGGATGGTGCCGCCGGCATAGAAGATGTCGATGGAGCCGTCGCGCATGACGCCCTCCCAGTCGAAGCCGAGGGCGCGGCTGTAGCCGGTGGAGTCGAGGCCGCGGAGGGCGATCAGGACGGGGCGGCCGCGCAGGCGGCCGTAGTGCTCCGTGACCTGCCGCACCCTGCGGAACATCTCGCGCAGCATCTCCAGCTCCGCCTCGCTGGGCATTTCGCCGCGGGCGACGCTCTTGAAGAAGCGGCAGGTGCGCTGGAGGTCGATGGAGATGCCGTCCACGGGGTAGCGCTTCACGATCTCCTCGACGATTGCGACGAACTTGTCGCGCACCTCCTTGTGGCCGAAGTCCACCGCGCTCCATTCGCCCCACGGCAGGCTCTTGCGTCCGGAGTTCATCAGCAGCTGCGGATTCTCGCGCTTCCACTTGCTGAAGAAGGGGAGCGGCTTCTCCGGCGTGTCGATTACGTCGTGGACGTCGTTGATGCGGATGCCGGCGAAGAACTCGATGTTGTGGGCGCG
>CACZQQ010000034.1 GCA_902783355.1 uncultured bacterium | reverse complement strand
CTCGCGCGGGCTTCCCTCGGCGCAATAGATTCCCTTCCCGCCCCAGATGTGGCTGAGGATGTATTCATTGACGATGCGGACTGGCGCGTCGGGGGACATGTCGCGCGGGGCGTCCTCAAGGCAGTCGACCGTAAGCGCGCTGCCGTAGCGCTGGAGTTGCCAGCGTGTGTGCTGTTGCAGGGGGCATGAGACGACGGCGCGTCTTTTCAGATGCCGTTGCCAGGCGTCGGTGGATTTGTCGGATTTGTCACGCATGTCGTTTTGGGAGGCCGGCCCTGAACTGGCCGGGGGCGACGCCGAAGAAGGCCTTGAAGCGGCGGGAGAAGTGGAATCGGTCGGGATAGCCGAGGCGCTGGGCGACCTCCTCGATGGGAAGTTCCTGCAATGTCAGCATTTCGGCCGCGTACTGGAAGCGGATGTTCTCGACGCATTCCTTCGGGAGCATCCCTGTGTATTCCACCATGTTCCGTCGCAGCTGTGCCATGGAGCAGTGGCAGTAGGCGGCCATCTCCTGCAAGGGCCATCGGCGGCCGGGCGCCTTGCCGATTTCCTCCAGCAGGCGCACCAGCAGACGGTGCCGCGGCTGGCTCAAATGGCGCGCATGGATTTCCAGAAGCAGTTCCATGAGGAGGAGTTTGGCGCGGAAGGGGGCTTCGGGACCGCTGGCGCGCAGGGCGTCGGCGATGGCGGGCAGGCGGCGGCCTGTGCCCAGCATGACGCAGCCATTGCGGACGAGGCCGTTTCGGCAGAGGTCGTCGATCTCCGGCCCGCAGAAGCCGAGGTAGTCTTCGCGGTAGTCGGCGGAGACGCCGCCGAAGAGGTTGGCGGTGCCAGGCGTCAGCAGGACGACGCTGCCTGCCGGAAGGCGCTGCTGCACCTTGCTGTTGGAGAGGAAGAGGCGTCCTTCGCCCGCATAGACATGCGAGAGGATATAGAAATCAAAGCGACGCAGTGGCCCCTCCGTGAAGACGTCGCGGGGGGTCGCCTCGTTTACGTCGACGCAGACAAAGGCGACACCGTTGCTGTCGGCATTCTGCTCTGCGGCGTCGCGCAAATTGGCGGAGACGACGCTTCGTAGGATGGCCAGCCGTCTGCCTGCCATCTCCATTGGGTTGGATTTGTCCATTGTCTTCATGCGTTGCAAACAATATAATGCCATATAATTGATTCTGTCTATTTGCGTTTTTCGCACACCGCGTTCTCCGTGAATTTCACATCTCTTTTGCAACTTTTATCCATATTCTTTTGCCATATCCGATATAAAGTAAGAACGGGTACAAGCAACAGAACAACAACGATGGGAGATGAGATGCTAAAAAGACGCAAGTTAGGAAATACGGGGCTTGAGGTTTCGCGTCTGGGGCTGGGCGGGCTCTTCATCAGCAGCGGCGTCGCGGAGCGGCGTCAGTCCTGCGAAGTCATCCGCCGCGCGTGGGAGCTGGGCATCAACTACATCGACACGGCGCCCTCCTACTACGACAGCGAGGAGGTCATCGGCGAGGCGCTCTCCAGCTTCGACGCCGACTTCATCGTCAGCACGAAGATGGGCGACTTGCCCGCGAAGGACTATCGCCCTCAGGACAAGGAATTTCTGCGGGAGCGTCTGGAGCGTTCCTTCCGTCGGCTGCGCCGCAACCACGTCAACATGGTCATGATCCACGAGCCCGACAACCCGGAGCGTTTCTACGACTGGTGGGCCGACAGGGAGACCTACGAGGGGCCCGTGCTGGATCTGCTGCGCGAATACCGCGACGCGGGCCGCCTCGACCACATCGGCCTGGGCGGCATGAGCACCACGGAGATGACGCGCCTCATCAACAGCGGCAAGTTCGAGGTCGTCCTGACCGCCTTCAACTACAGCCTGCTCTTCCAGGAGGCCGCCACATGCGTCCTTCCCGCCGCGAAGCGCCACGGCATGGGCGTCATCGCGGGGTCGCCGCTCCAGCAGGGCGCCTTCGCGAAGATCTACGACGAGGGGCTTATCCGCCATCCGGCCCGCTGGCTTTCCGTCTTGCGGCGCAAGCAGTTCCTCAAGCTCTACGAAGTGGTGAACGACTGCGGGATTCCGCTGCCTGAGCTGGCGCTGCGCTTCGTCCTCTCGAATCCGGACATCCAGATGGTGCTGACGGGGGCGCGGTCGGTGGAGGAGCTAGAGCTGAACGTGGCCGCCGCCGAGAGGGGGCCGCTGCCGCAGGGGATTCTGGACGCCATCGCCGACATCTACGCGATGTGCCCGCAGCGCCCCTACCTCGAGCCGCTCGGCTTCTCCTTCAAGCCCGACTACAACCGCAACGACGACGAATGACCTATATATTAAGGAATAAGAGATGCGCATTTCCGTCATGACCTATTCGCTGGCCCAGCAGGGCGGCTATGCCGTGGGGGACTACGTCCGCCACATCGCCGCCTCCGGCGCGGAGGGCATCAACTGGGTGACTACCTACGGGCGGCCCGCAAGGGAGCTGCGGCAGATGAGCCTTGACGCAGGCCTGGAGGTCTCCTGCTACACCTTCCCCCTGCTGACCATCGTGCAGACGGGCGGCGACTGGCGGGCGGAGGCGAAGGCGGAGTTGGACGCCGCCGCCGAATTGGGCGCGCCGCGCGTCATGGTCGTCCCCATGAAGCCCAAGGGCGTCGACGACCTGTCGGAGAACCGCCGCCTCTGGCTGGAGGTCCTCGATGGGATGCATCCGTGGGCGCAGGAGCGCCGCATCGCGCTGACCATCGAGAACTTCCAGGGGGCCGGCAGCGCCTTCGTCACCTCCGACGAACTGGCGGCCGCCCGCCGTGAATTGCCGTGGCTCCGCTTCACCTACGACGCAGGCAACGCCGCCACCGGCGGCGAGGCTCCCGCCCACGGCCCGCGCCTGCTCGGAGACGCCATCGAGTTCGTCCATTTCAAGGACTACCTGCGCGACAGGGCCGAGGCGGCCGCCGACCCGCGCACCCTCCATGGGCGCGACGGCCATCTCTACACGCCCGCCGTCTTGGGCGAAGGCGACCTCGGGCTGGAGGCGGCGCTCGCCGCCCTCAAGGCCGTCGGCTACGACGGCTGGCTCGACGTGGAATACGAAGGCGCCGAACCGCCCGCCCATGAGGCTGTCGCCGCCGGCGTCCGCTGGTATCGCGAACGGATTTAAACAATTAAAGACTAAAAAGATAGCAAAGATAAAGCGGCGCGCAGGCGTGCAAGCGACATGTCCATCGGTTCACATCTCAATCTGGCCGCCAGGCTGACGCAGGACAAGGAGGAGCAGCGGAACGTCTGGATCGCCGGCGCCCGCAGCGTCGTCAGCAACATCCACTACAGCCTGCCGGGCAACCTGTGGACCAACTTCGTCCACAGCGTCGGCATCACGCCGGAGATGCAGGCGCCCTACGACGTGCCG
>CACZQQ010000033.1 GCA_902783355.1 uncultured bacterium | reverse complement strand
TGCGTCAACAACAAGAAGACCATCGGCCTCGGCTACGCCATCTACTGGGATGACTACAGCAACGCCATGCCGGCCACCAACTACGAATGCCAGTACACCTGGAGCGTCACCAGCTACAGCCAGTCCACGGTGCGCCTCGTCGGCAACATGCTGGGCACCTTCAGCGAGACGGTCCGCCAGCCCACGTGGGAATGCACGGCGCTCTCGCCCAAGGGCGGCGACGCCTACAAGGCGCTCTGCGGCCTCTACCTCAACCACCTCATGCACTACACGCAGGTGACCACCTCCGGCTGTGCCGGCCGCTCCGCCGACAGCATCTCCAACCCTGCCGGCAAGATCGTCCTCATGTGCCTGCCCGGTTCGGACGAGTTCAACGCCTCCATGTACTACATGCGGCCCTGCTACACGGGAACGAACACGCCCACCTACACCTCCTTCACGGCGGTGCGCGTGGGCAACCATGGCAACGGCACGGGCATCCTCTTCTGCGACGGGCACGCCTCCATCGAAAAACAGACCTTCTGGCTTGAGGGCGGCACCGTCGTCGAGAAGGTTTTCGACCCCGCCAAGAACTGACGGCGGCGACGGGAGGGCGCGCCGATCGGGGCGCCGAAATCATGGCACGGACAGAGCCACGCCCTCCCCTTTATTTCCTTATATACCTTATATATATAAGAAATAGCGAATGAAAGACAAATTGCGCCTTCTTTCAATGGTCTTCTGCCTGGCCGTGTGCCTCAAGGTGGCCGCCGTCACATTAGGCACAAACGGCACAGGCTGTGTCTGCGTGCTGCCGACGCAGCCGACGGCAGTGGAGGAGAGCGCCGCAGAGGAACTGGCCGTCTATTTCGAACGGATGGGGCTGGCACGGCCGCCCGTCGTCCGCGATGGCGCAATTCTGCCTGACGGCGCCTATCCGCTGCAAATCGGCTGGACGACGCGCGCCAAAGAGCTGACCAGCCTCTCCGCAACCGACATGGCCGACGATGAATTTGTCGTGCGCGTGACAGACGGCGGCGCCGTCCTCGCAGGACATCCGACACGTGGCACGCTTTATGCTGTCGATCACCTGCTAGAGAAGTGCGGCGTGCGCTGGTGGAGCGCGTTAGATGAATATATCCCTAAATACCAAGAACTTGAATTGCCTGAAATCAACGAGCGCGTGAACCTGGCCTTCCTCGCGCGGCAGACGGACGGCGCGCAGTTTTCGGGCGGCAACGCGCTTGCTACGAAGGTCGCGTGGTACAACGTCCACCAGAAAATCAACTTCAAGGGCATCCCTACGGCGATGGGCGGCAGCGACAGCGACAACACCTTGTGTGCCTATAGCCATACTGCCGAAAGACTTGTGCCTGACGAAGCCTTCTTCGACGGCCACCGCAACCTCTACGGCGAAGACGAGACCTTCGGCGGCTGCAAACCCGAATGGTTTGCCCTGCGAGACGGGCGGCGGCTGGGCGCTTCCGAAGGGCAGCCCTGCCTGACCAATCCGGAGGTCGTGGCAGTCGCGGCGCAGAACATCATCAAGCTCATCGCGCGCGTCAATCCAGACTGCAAACTTGTCTTCCTGACGCAGAACGACAACACGGCCTACTGCGAGTGCCCCGCCTGCCTGGAGGCCATCCGCCGCCTCGGCAATCGCGCCGACCTGAACATCCAATTCGTCAACGAGGTGGGGGCGCGCGTCCGCCGCGTCTATCCGCAGGTGGAGCTGGAGACCTTTGCCTATCAATATACGTTGGAGCCGCCGAAGACGGTACAGCCCGCCGATTTCGTGCGCGTGCAGTTCTGCACCATCGAGGCGAACACCGCCCAGCCACTCACGCACCCATCCAACCGCATGCTCCTGGAGGCGCTGAAGGGATGGACGGACATCTGCCGCAAGGTGGACGTGTGGTGCTACACGACCAACTTCCTCAACTACGGCCTCATCCATCCCGTCACGCGCACGATGGCGGCCGACATCCCCCTCTACCACCGCCTCGGCGTCCAGAAGTGCTTCTGCGAAGAGGGGCCGGAGTCGGGGCAGTTCAGCTGGTTCGCCGTCTGGCGCGGCTATCTGGCCGCCCATCTGATGGCCAATCCTGCTTTGGACGCCGATGCCCTCCGCGACGACTTCTTCCAAGGCTACTACGGCCCCGCCGCCGAACCGCTCATGCGCCTCGTCGACCTCTACGAGACGGAAGCCGCCGCTTCCGGCCGCGTCATGACCTGCTTCCAGCTGGACACCGCCCATTGGCTGAAGGCTGCCACGCTCGAACAAGGCGAGGCGCTCCTGCGCGAGGCGGAGGCCGCCGCTCCGAAAGATTCCCTCTACGCGAAACGGCTGATTCCCCTGCGCGCCTGCCACGACTGGACGCGCCTCTGGCGGCACGAGCACACCGTGCTCGTAAAGGCTGGCAATTCACAACTAATTGATAATCAACAAGTTAAAACAATTCGTGAAAAGCTCGTGATGCAGTTGGACGCCGTCCCACGCACGCCTGGCTGGAAAGGCCTCTACTTCAAGATGGGCATGCTCCCGCTGGATAGGATGCTGCCCATGCTGAACGGCTATCTGGCACCGGAACCCGCGCACACGGCGCTCCCCGCCGCCCTGCGCGGCCTTCCGGAAGACGATCTGATCATCCTGCCGACGGCGCGCCAAAGCGTGACGGAAGGCGAGCGCGGCATTGCCGACTACAAGTCGCCTTGTGGTGAGGCGACACGGCTGCGGCTGAACTCGCACCGCTGGGTGGCGCGCATTGATTTGCCCGCGCTGCCGCCCTGCGGCGAATGGGAGATCCTCGTGGAGGCGCGCCTGCCGGACGCCGTAGCCGCGCCGAAGGGCACCGCCGTCATGGGCGGCGTTTACGCCCTCGGCACCAACTTTGCCGTCAAGACGGAGGTGCCGATTGCGGCGTCACGCCTCAGCCGCGACGCGTACCGCCTCTTCTCATTGGGCGTGACGGACTTCCATCGCGACGGACAGATCTACTTCGCCGGCGTCGGCAACGCGGCCGTGCCCGAGCTGCTCATCGGCCGTGTCTTTCTGAAACGCTGCGGCAAATGACATGGATGCTTCAGAGAAAACAACTTGCATGAACGGAACGAGCATCGTGGAGGCCGAGGTCGTCGTCATCGGCGGCGGCCTGGCAGGCCTCTGCGCGGCCGTGTCCTCCGCACGCAACGGCGCGAAGACCGTGCTTGTGCAGGACCGCCCCATGCCCGGCGGCAATGCCTCCAGCGAAATCCGCATGTGGATCTGCGGCGCGCGCTGCGCCGAATACCGCGAAGGTGGCCTGCTGGAGGAACTCAAACTGGCCAACTACTTCTACAACCCCACGCTGAAATACACGCTCTGGGACCACGTCATGCGCGACTTCGCGGAGAGCGAACCCAACCTGTCGTGCTACTTCAACACGAGCGTGACGGGA